>CANSOY010000022.1 GCA_947648765.1 uncultured Clostridium sp. | reverse complement strand
ATCATATTCTAGTTATACTTTGTAATTATATATAATGTTAAAAATATAATTTGGTTTATTAGTTTTTACGCTATTAGACATTATTTCGGTTCTGCTTCTATTATCCCTTCTTCATATGTTGTTCCTATTGTCATATCTACTAATCTCTTAAAGTATTTTGTACTTTTTATTGTTGCTATCATTTGCTTGTTTTTTACTCTGAAATCATACTATATCTCTTTTCGAATCCTTCATGTACAATTCCTATTTTTATTTCACTTTTTAATCTTTTACCATTTCTAGCTTCCTTGTTTTTCTTTCTGTTTTGTTTAGATATATATATTCCATCCGATTCTTCATATATCATTTTTAGTTCTTTTTCTATGTAATTTCCTGAAAAATCTATTAATATTCTTCTTACTGCTGTATGCGTAATACTAACATTTGTTGTTTCTCTTATTGTTTCTGCTGTCTTTCTATATGATTTTTCTGTTGCCTCTTAAAACTAGCTCTACAATGTGTCCTGAATATCCTAATTCTAAATATATATCTAACAAATATACTATTTTAGTTTCACCATTTTTTGTTAACTTATATCTTCGGCGGTAAAACTCTAAATCTCCAAATTTGCACTTAATTGTTGTCTTTTGAAAATCTTTTACTTCTAATTCCTCATTATCTTTATCTTTTAAGAGTTGGTTATCAATTCTTCTCCATTGATTTCTTAGTTCATCTAATCCTTCTTGCATTTTCTTTTTCCACATTTTTTCTTCTAAATCATTGAATTTCATTACATTATTTGTCATATTAGTCATAGGTGTCTTTACTTTTTTATTTTTTTATTAAAATCTTTTTATTTTTTCCCCAGATTATTTAACTCATATTATTAGTTAAAATTCAGAATTCTTCCCGCAAATTGAAAAAATATAGTTACTAATAATTTCATTAGTTTCTTCTATTTCAGATTTTCCATTTGCATTTTTAACCAAAGAAATATCTGTCATACAATTTTTTTATATTTACATAAGTGAGTATTGCGTTGCTTTTTGTATAACCTTGAAAATCCAACCCCTTCTTTTCTTAACTTTTCCATACTTTCCTTTATCAATTTCTTCTTAAATTAAAAAATAAAAGAACGTAAATCGCGTTACATTCTTTTACTATGATCATATATTTATTTCAATTTCATATATAAATCTTATTTTTTGCTATTATTCACTAAATCTTTTAGTGCTTTACCAGCTTTGAATACTGGAGCTTTTGATGCAGGTATTTTGATTTCTTCTTTAGTTTGTGGGTTTCTTCCTTTTCTAGCTGCTCTTTTTCTTACTTCAAAAGAACCAAATCCAACTAGTTGAACTTTGTCTCCCTTAACTAATGTTTCTGTAACAACATCGATAAATGCGTTTAATGTTGCTTCAGCATCTTTCTTTGTTGCTCCTGTTTTGCTAGCGATAGCTGCGATCAATTCAGATTTGTTCATTTTTCTTTACCTCCTATAAAGTTTCATATGTAGACCTTTGTTGTATCTACTAATAGTATTATTCGCCAAAGTTCTTGAAAATCCTTCTTTTTTTTCGCTTTTTTTCTTTGAAACCTTTTTGTCCGTAAGGTTTGCGTCTGTTTAATCTTTCAAACCCTTTGTTTTGAACCTTTTGCCCTGTTGGTACATTCCAGTTTTTTCTAGTAATTTATATAGTTTTGTTCCGTAAGGAATCATAAAAATCTCTTCTTTGGTAAAAACTTTTAGGAATAATATCAAAATCACATAAACGAAAACAGCAATTCCGATTGCGAAAATCGTAGCAATATTTTGTGAAATGAAACTGTTTAGTAATAAATATGTGGTATAAGATAATACCCCCATCATTCCGGTTGCAATTACTGGTTTTATAACATATCTACCAAATTGGATATTCAGTTCGACATTTTTTCTTAGCACACTCGCACTAATGATACACGCAAGTAGATGGCAAGATGCCGTAGCAATCGCCGCTCCTGCAGCTCCAAGTGTTGGAATACGAACTAATACTAAATTTAAGATAATCTTTAATACCACACCACAGGTTAAGGCAATCGCTGGTACAAAAATCTTTCCAAGTCCTTGCAAACTTCCATTGATGGTTTGTTCTAGTGCAATGAAAAGAATGGCTAGTGAACTCATTTGTAAGATAAAGGCTCCCTGATTTACATTTGGGAATAGCAAGTCTAGAATTGGTTGTGCAAATATCATAAGTCCCACCATACAAGGAAGTGCAATAATGATAGCTGCCAAAATCGAAAAAGAAATTCTTTTTTGGATGGTTTGCTCATCGCCCTTTGCCTTCGCTGCTGAAATAGCTGGTACTAATGCAGTGGCAAAAGCAATGTTAAAAGATAATGGTAACGTAGATAGTGTTGCCACTTTTCCGGATAAAATACCATATTGTTTCATGGCAAGGTCATGACTAAGATAAGTTTCTAGTCCTCGCACAACGGTTACCGTATCCACATTTCCATTGATGGAACTTAAAATGGAACTAAGCGACATGGGAATGGATACAAATAAAATATCTTTTACAATTTGGCTTCCTCTTTTTCTACGGTAGGTACTGTTTGGAATACTATTTTTTAATTCTTCTTTGATTTCCTTACGGCGGAAACGGTAATACACAAATAGATAGAGTAGACTTGAGAAAGTTGCTACGGTTGTTGCAAGGTTGGCTCCTGCTGCCATAATCGTTACATTGCCAAAGAGCATGGCTGCTAAATCTACAATTAAAATGGTAAAAACCGTTTTACTAATTTGCTCTAAACTTTGGGAACGTGCGGTTGTTTTTAGACTATCTCTTCCGTTAAAATATCCTCGAAATACACAAGTAATTGCTACAAAGAAAATTGCTGGCGATAACGCAACTAATGTCATTTCCGCTTCTGGAATTTTTATCATATAGTTGGAAATATAATGAGCACCAAAAAACAAAATGGCACTTCCCATTAACCCAATCACCGAAAAGGTTCCAAGTGCTACTTTGAAGATACGATGTGCCCCTTTATAATCCCCAATCGAGGTTTGTGTGGCTACCATTTTTGCAATGGCATTTGGCACCCCAATCGAAGATATGGTAAATAGCAAAGTATAAATGGAATAGCCGGCACTACGGATTGCGTTTCCTTCGTCGCCAAACCCCGGTTTTACGGTCAAATACCAGTTATATACTAAGCCTAATAACTTAATCAAAATCTGGGAAAGCATCATGGCTGCTACGCCTTGCATGAAACTTTCTTTCTTCTCTTTCTTTTCTTTTTTCTCTCGAACCATTCTCTCTTCCTTCAAAAAATATTCTTCTTTATTATATGCGTTTTTTATTTTTTATTCAAGTTATTTTCCAGTTCTTTCCGTAGATTTCTTTCAATTTTTTCTCGTTTTTCTTTCTTTCCTATTCTTTCCTTTTTCTTCCTCTTTCCACAAGGAAATCTCTTTTCGTGAATTTCGCGAAATTACTTGCTTTTTTCGCCATTTTGTAGGATAATATATATGTATATTTTTAGATTTTGAAAGTGGTGAAAAATTTGAAGCAAATCGATAAATTCTTAAAGATGTTAAAAACCGACCGTAATACTTTTTGCACATTCATTTTACTTTTATTAACCATTTACTTTTTAGTAGATCGTTTTGTAGAAGTTTTAATGATTATTTTTACTGGTATTTCCACCAATTATTGGGGACCAATCATGTATACAATCGCTTTGGCTTGTCCAATTTTTGCGTTCCTTTTTTCAGGTTCGTCTAAATTTGTAAAATCGGATAAGTTAAAACTAAACTTTTTCTACATCTATTGTATCGCTTTATATATGATTGCTGTATCGATGGTAGTACAATGGATTAACGCCGCTATTTGGATTGGACTTTTATCTCTTCCAAATTATTCAGAAATTGCAATTGAGTTTTCTTACTTAATTCGACCTGCATTATCTTCGATTGCGATTTACTTACCACTTACCACATTTTTCCCACTCATTAAATGGCTTTATGGTTCTGTTGCCGATACGAAAGATCTTCGTGATTCTATTATTGACTATTCTGGTATTGATTTATCTGACAAAACCGTTGGAAGAGGTCAATATACTTGTACCATTACCTTTGGTACCGATAAAAAATCTGGAGCACCAATTGAAATCCCAGAAGCAAAACGTTTTGAATCCATGCTTGTCGTAGGACCTTCTGGCAGTGGTAAGACTTCTTTAATCTTTGAACCAATGATTGCCAAGGATATGGATAAAAAATATTTTTTCAAAGAGGTATCCAAAGAAATGGGATTTACGGCTTTGAAAACAGGAATTGCATCTTTGAATTGTCCTTATGGAAATGATTATATCAATCATAATTTCAACTTAAATATGCTCATTCCAAATGAAAGTAAAAAAGACCTATATGATGCCTATATGAAGAAAATGATTTTAGGCAAAGTAGGTGGCGATTACAAATATCGTAACTTAGGTTTAACCTATCTATCACCAGATTTTGAGTCTACCCAAAAAATGATTAAAGTAGCAGAAAACTATAAGTTAGCATACAACTTGGTAGACCCAACGAATCCAGACAGTCCAGGATTAAATCCATTCATTTATAGCGATCCAATCCAGACTTCTGTTGCTATTTCTTCTGTGTTGAAGGGATTGTATCATTTAAGTGCACCAGATATGGACATTGCATTCCGTGAAAACGTGGCAAACCAAGCCATCGAAAATGTATCCATCTTATTAAAATTAGTTTATCCACGTCTTCATGAAGGTTCTTTGCCAACACTAGAAGATATGCTAGATATCTTTACGAATCCAGATAAGGCAGAAGAACTTTGTAAATACTTAAAAGAAGATCCAGAACTTGCTAGTGAATACAAAATCTTAATTCATTATTTTGAGAAAAATTTCTATGCAACTGGTTCTGGTCGTGAGGATACAGAGAAATATATTTATACCGCAAGTACACAACTAGATAACTTACTTCGTTACCCAGGTATTAAAAATATTCTTTGTAACCGTACCAATAACTTGAACTTTGACGATGCTTTAGACCATGGAGAAATTACTCTAGTATGTACTCGTCGTGGAGATTTAGGCGTATCTGCTCATAAAGCCTTTGGTCTATTCTTCCTACTTCTAATGCAATATTCGGTATTAAGAAGACCAGGAAATGAGAATAACCGTGTTCCACATTTCTTGTACATTGATGAGTTCCCATCTTTCATTTGTAGTTCAACAGAAGCCATCTTTACCATTTACCGTAAGTATCGTGTAGCAACCGTTATTTCTGCACAAAACTTAGCTCAATTAAATGTAGAAGGTGGAAAATATCGTCAGACGATTACTGCAAACTGTGCTAACAAAATTGTATTTGGAAACTGTCCTCCAGAAGAAGCAGACTGGTGGGAAAAAGAAATGGAAGAGAAGAAAGAGTGGAAGTCTAACAAGTCTTACAACACAGACGAGGTAAAATACGACTCGAAACAACTATCCATTGAATATGCTCACAAACCAAACTACAAGGCAGGAAAGATAAAAGCCTTAACCTTCAAATCTTGTATCTACAAGACCAAGAACTTGAAAGGAAAGAGCATTGTTGGTAAAGGTAAATTAGATTTCTTAGATGCGAAGTATAAAGAACCAAAATCTGTTAAAACATATAACTTTGAGAAATTTACAAATGGTATTTCACAAGAGGCAACCAATCATTTCTTCCATAAAAAGAAGAAACCAGTTGAAACCGATATTGACGATGCAGCAGAGTTTGACCCAATTAACACAGATAATAGTGATAGCAAGTTCTTATTTGATAATGAAGATGCCATCATTGTTAATCTAAAAAGAGGAAATACCAATGATAAGATTTAAGATTATATACACGATAGAATAATTTATCTATCGTGTATATTTTTCTTGACAGATGTTATTAAAAATTCGCTAAGAGGTAAACATACTCTTGAATATATTAGAACATGAGAATTGTTATATAATCCAAATTTTAATTCCACCGAATTCGATGGGGTTAAAAATGAGAATAGCATAAAAAATATTGAAGCATTTGATAATACTCCTACTCTACTTGGAAATACCAACGATAAGATTTAGCAAAAAAGAAAGAGTGTCAAAACTCTTTCTTTTTGCTTTCTTAAATTCCTAATAATTTTACTTCAATATTTTCCATTTTATATTTTTGTGTTTCTGGGTCTAGTTTGAATTCTACTAAAGTCTTATCCAAAGTAGGCTCATTTTGTCTTAAATCCGTTGAGAAATAGAAATGGATTTTGCTAATCTCTAATTGGTTCATAACAATCGTTTTGAAGGTTTCTGCCATGTTCTTATCATCTTCGCAAATGATAATGAGTTGTGGTAAACTTTCAAACCCGGAGTCCCCTGGTACAAAGTTATCGTAAAAGTCTTTGTATAATGTCATTTTTTGTACTAATTTATTTTGCCAATCTTCCTCACGACGAATAACCTCGAAAAGAAAATCAATGGATTTATTGGATTTTGTTAATTTAATGCTACCACCAGTTGCTTTGAAAGACTTTCCAATTTGTTTTGCTTGTAAAGTTGGTTTTGCTTGGTAAGCGTCAAATGCCTTTACTTTTCGCAAATACGCAATAATGGTTTGGTTTCCTGCCAAACGTTTCTTAATCATTGGAACTGGTTTAGTGTTATCCGTTGGTTGCCATTTACACTCAATTCCTCTTGAATTTAATAAATATTTTCCCATCTTTTCTAGACAGTAAATACGATAAATTCCTTTTCCGTCTTCTGAATTGAAATAATATCTAGTTAGGATTTTTGTTTTTACTAATTGATCTAATTTGTTATTCAATTTATCTTGTGATGCAATATCACAGCCTTTCCACTCTAGCATTTGGAACAACTGTCTGGAAGTAATAAACTCAAACTCATTCACAAGTTCTAGTATGGTAAAATGGATATCTCCAATATGTCCTATGTTAATTTTATGAATGATTTGGTTCATCGAAACATAGCCATCTTTTCCATCAAACGTTTTAATTTCACCTTCTCTTACCGCAAAAGGTGATACGGTTGCCTTGATTTCCTCATCTTGTACCATTTTTCTTCCTCCTTATTCTACAATCATTAGTTTGATTTTCTTTTTTTCTTTTTGTATTTTCTTTACAAAAACTTTTACTTTTGTTCCATATGCTAGTTGTTCTTGGTATTCGGCAAGTCCTACTAAATTCGGTTTTAGTTCAATAAAGACGCCATTTCGGTTGCGTTCTTTTTCTCGAATAATACCTGGCAAAATCTGTCCTTCTCGAATGTCTGCTACATTTTCTTCCCACGTACCAAGTAATTCTTTATACGTTAAAACAACTTGCTTTTGCTCTCTATTGATAGATTTTACCATAATTTTTATTTTTTGTCCAATCGAAAATCTTTCCTCTGGCTCTCGTATCCTTCCAACCGAGATATCTTCAATATGTAACAGTCCTACCACACCACCTGCAATTTCTACAAAAACGCCATATGGTTTCATACTGCGTACAATTCCAGGAATGATTTGTCCTTCTTGCAAGTCTTCTGTAATCCACTGTTTTACGGTGTTTCCGACTTGCAATCTGGATAGAAAAAATTGGTTTTCGTCTTCATGATTGACATCGGTTACCACAAATTGCAAGGTTTGATTGACTTTGCTAAAATATCTTTTTGTTTGTTCAAGATTGCCTCGTACTTCTTCGACCTCTTGCTTTGGCAAAATTCCAGTTATCCCATCTGCAAACTGAAAATGCAGATTGCAACCGTAAATCACAGCGGTCTACTTTTGCCTCTAGAATTTTACCTGTTTGTAAAGCAGTCATTAAATCTTCTTTGGTTATTCTCTTTTGTTCTCCATTCCAGCCTTCTGGAAAAAACTCTTTTGTTTCCACGTTTTTTTATCCCATCTTTCGTTTTCTATTTTTTCTTTTGTTGAAAAGAAGCAATTTCTTCTTTGGTTAGGTAACGCCATTTTCCAAGTGGTAGGTCTTTTACGGTAATGGCTCCTATTCTACTGCGATGCAAGGCTAGGACTTTTTTTCCAATCGCTTGACACATTTTACGAACCTCGCGGTTCTTCCCTTCATGGATTGTTATTTCTAATCTGGATTGATCTTTTTCTGGCTCGATTTTCAAGATACGAACTTTGGCTTTTCCAGAAACATAGTCCTCAATTTCTACTCCATTTCGCAAACGTTCCACTTCTTCGTCTGTGATGCTTCCTCTTAGTGTTACGTTGTATGTTTTTTCAATTTCATATTTCGGATGTGTTACTTGATAAATAAAATCTCCATCATTGGTTAGGATTAACGCTCCAGATGTATACATATCCAATCTTCCAACTGGAAGCACTTTTGTTTTAACCCCTTGCAAAAGGTCGGTTACCTGATCTCTTCCAAATTGGTCTTCCATGGTTGTTACATAGCCAATCGGTTTATTTAATAAAACATAAACATTTTCGTTTTTTGGTGCAACAACTTTGCCTTCAAATTCTACTGTATCTTCACCAGGATGGATTTTAAGCCCCAATTCTGTTACAACCTTATTGTTTACTTTCACTTTGCCTTGTAGGATGTATTCTTCGGATTTTCGACGAGATGCAATTCCGCAATTTGCGAGATATTTTTGTAGTCTTTCTTCCATACCTATACTTCTTTCTCTAATTTTTCTAATACTTCGTTAAAATATCTTGGGAGTGGTGCTTCAAAGTGCATTTTTTCTCCTGTTCGTGGATGCGTAAAGTCTAATTTTTGTGCGTGTAGCATTTGTCCTTCTACGCCAAAAGCATTTTTCCCACTGCTATACACCATATCTCCTACCACAGGATGTCCAATTTGTGCCATGTGTACACGAATTTGATGGGTTCGTCCCGTTTCAATTTTCACTTCTAATAGGGTATGATGGAGATATCTTGTTAACACACGAAAATGTGTAATAGCTTCTTTTCCATCTTTTCGTACTGCCATTTTCTTGCGGTCTTGTGTACTTCTTCCGATTGGCATTTGAATCGTTGCCTCATTTTCTTTCACAATTCCTTTGACTAAAGCAAGATAGGTTTTTTGTACTTTGTGCTCTTTTATTTGATCACTCATTTGGATATGTGCGTGGTCATTTTTCGCAACAATTAACAGTCCTGAAGTGTCTTTATCCAAACGGTGAACAATACCTGGTCGTAGTTCTCCTCCAATTCCGGATAGCCCATCTTTGCATTTTGCCATAATCGCATTGACTAAGGTTCCATCTGGATTGCCATTGGCTGGATGAACGACCATTCCTTTTGGCTTATTTACTAAGATAATGTCTTGGTCTTCATAGATAATATCAATCGGAAGGTCTTGTGCTCGAATGCCAACTTCTTTGACTTCTGGTACTTCGATGGTAATGTCATCTTGCATTTGAACCAAATACGAAATGCGAACTGGGCAGCCATTGACCAAAATCTGTTCTTCTTCAATTAGTTTTTGTATCATGCTACGAGATAATTCTGGTTTTTCTTTTGCTAAATATTTATCCAAGCGGATTTTATCCTCTTTGGCACAAATCCTTTCCATGATTACTCCTTTTTATCTTGTTCCATTTTTTCGTTGATTTCTGCAAGTAACTCTTGTCTACGTTCTTTTCTTGTCCTTTTTCTTCCCGTAATATATGCTAAAATTGCTGCAAACATAACCCAGCCACAGAGGATATAGATATCTGCTAGATTAAAGACTGGAAAATTGTATTGTGGAAAAAACTGAATATAGTCGGTTACGGTTCCACAAACGAGGCGTTCGAATAGATTGCTCATACCCCCCGCTAATATGAAAGAAAGTGAAATCAAGGTCTTGGTATCAATTCGATCTTTTTGAAATTGAATAAATTTCAAAATAATTCCCAAAACGATGACATTACTAATAATGACATTGAGCAGGTTACTTTCTCCCATCCCCCATGTGTTTCCCATATTTTCTGCTGTTATAATACGCAGACCATTGGGTATTATGACAAAATTGGGTTGGTATTTCAGTACAATTATTTTTATAATGATAGCAATGACAGCAAGCAACAATACTAAGATTGTTGCTTTGCCATAATTCTTTTTGATCAAGTTTTTCATTCTCCCCTTGCTTCCTTCTATTCTTCCGTTGACTCTGGCTCAGCGACTTGGTTGGTATTTCTCTCAAAGATAACAAAACGGTCATCTCCATAGATTTTAGTGTAGTTTGGATCATCTTCAATGAGCATTTTCAATTTTGCATTTTTGTATGTCATAACATGGGTAATTCCATATTGTTCAAATTTATCTTTGTAGTCTGTTCCAATATTAGAAATGTTCAAATAGTCTGAGAAAATATCCAATCCTTCATATTTCTTGGTTTCTTTGTTCTTGGTTCCATTAAATTGAGGTGTATATAAGTCTGCTCTGGAATCGACAAATACTGGGATACCACGATATACCAAATAACTACCATAGTTGTATTCATTGTAAATACGCATCGTGCTAATATCTAAGTTATTTAAGATGTAGTCACATGCTGCTACTGGATAGGTATTATCGTCTACAATTTTATTGCCATAAATTGGACGATAGATGGCAAAGGCGAGCACTGTCACAAAGGCAATACTTAATATTTTTCCCAATAAGGTAACCAAAAATCCTTGCAATTCTTCTGGTCCTTTCGGGTCATATTTCTGCAACAAATAATCTATCAATCGGATTAGGACAACTGCTCCCATTAGAACAAGCATGGATTGTTGTCTTCTGGACATAAAGGTTAATGCCATAAGTCCTGCTAGCATAAAGAAATCACTAAGTCGCATCTTTGCATCGGTAAATAGGAAGATGGCTAAAAATACGGCAATCACAACAATCATTCCTTTGTTTTGAATCAATGTTAGTGGTAAATGCTCACTAATGTTATGCGTTGTATTTCCAGTCATTGTTTTTGGTAAATACGTAAATGGTGCGTCCTTAATTGGCGTTAATGCCCCTACAATCACGCAAAATACCATAATGAGTAAGAGCCATAAAACAGCATGATTTTTTTTCATAATAATACGGAAAGGCTCTTTTCTTCTCTTTTCTCTTCTTTCCAAAGCAACAACATGGTCTTTTTGGTAGCCTTCTAGTTCTTTACGATATTTTTCTAATCGTTTTTCTTCTTTTTCACTTCGTTTTGCTTTCTTTTCTAATAAACGAATTTGCAACTTATGAAAGCCCTCTTTTCCACGGTTCCATAAATCTGCATCTACTAATAGACAAAGTAGGTATTCTGCAATATATGGTAGGTTAAGGACGAACATAAATGGCCAGATAGCACAGTGTAAGTTAGCAATGAGCCACGAAAGTACAACGAGTCCAATCGCATAGCGTTTTTTCTTGGTGTCTAAAAATTGTTCAATGCAAAAGACAACGAGTAAAATTAAAATAAAGGTTACAAGTTGCGCTCTTGCTGCAATAAAGTCTTTTAATAAATACATGGCCCCCAGTGTAACAATGAGTGAAACCGTCGAGTTTTTGGTTCGCTTGCTTGCTGTAAAATACATGGTAAGACCGAGTATCATTGATAAAATAACGGTTGAAACATAAATTGCGTCAAACCCACCGATTGAGTGAATGAAAGAAATTCCTACATCATAAAGCCAATGTGGATAGGTGTATGGTAGGTTATAATGCCATGACCAGTGGTCTTTTAAGTCAATTCCATTTTCGGTAATGAGTTTCCCGATTGCCACGGTATAATACGTATCATTTTGCAAAGTTCTTGGGGTTAATGCAAAACATAAGATTAAAATTAAAACGACTGCCAAGATATGAAATTTGGCTTGTTTGCTCAGTGCTTTTTTTGGTTCTTTCTCAATTTTTAGTTCTGTTTTTTCAATTTTTCCTTTTTGCTGTTCCATTGTTCAATCCTTCCTCTGTCTTAAATGTCAAATTCCGCATAGACTGCACTATGATCGGATAATCCTTTTACATCTATTGTTTCAAATTTTCTTAATTTTATTGAGTTTGAGAAGAAAATGGTATCAATACAACCTTTTCCTAATGCAGAAAACCACGTATCTTCTGTGTTCTCTACTTTGGATAATTTTTCTTTGAGTAAACGGTATTCCTCATATTCTTCTTTTTTCTCGTAAACATATTTTCCTTTTCCCAATCTTGTTACCCCAACATTGAAATCTCCTCCAATGATAACAAGTTCATTTGGGTCAATTTTTTCAAGTAATTCGACCAATTTTTGAATGGCTAAAATTCTTTCATCCTCGAAGGTCGATAAGTGAAGGGAAAATAGGTTGATTTTGGTGGTTCCAAAGGAAATCTTATTGCATAAAATTCCCCTTTGCTCATTCTCTGGATCTGTTTTTGGCATTAAATAATTGCTGGAAAATGCAATCGGAAAACGGCTAATAATCCCATCTCCATAGTATCCACCTTCTAGTACAATATTGCTTTCCATCGAAGAATAGGGTAGTCCAATTTTTTCACTAAAAAGTCGTATTTGGTTAATTTTATCACTTCTTCTTGTGTACATATCCACTTCTTGCAAGAATACAATGTCTGGTTGGTATTCTTTCAAAAAGTTGGCTTGTCTGATAACGCTTACTTTTCCGTCGTCGCCTTTTCCGTGTGCTGCATTGAATGTTATGATTTTTAATATCATACAAATCCGCCACCCTTCTTTTTTCAACATTATATCAAATAATCGAAAGTCTTTACAAGGTTTTCTACACATTTCCTTACGGAAATTCGACTTTTTTCCAAGAAAAAAAGCATGAGATTTTTTCTCATGCCTTTTTTATCATTATCCATTGATTTGTTTTGCTACTTCTTCTGCAAAGTTTTCTTCTTTCTTTTGAAGTCCTTCACCTTTTTCTAATCTTGCAAAACGTACAATTTCGCATCCTTTTTGTTTTGCTAAATCTCCTACTTTTACATCTGAGTCTTTTACGAATTCTTGCTCAACTAAGCAGATTTCTCCGTAGAATTTTCCAATTCTTCCTTGTACCATCTTTTCTGCGATTTCTGCTGGTTTTCCTTCATTCATAGCTTGTGCTTTTAGGATTTCCATTTCTTTTTGTACTCTTTCTTCTGGTACGTTTTCTCTTGCTAAGTATTCTGGTCTTGCTGCTGCGATTTGTAGGCAAACATCTTTTGCAAATGTGCTATCATTTCCTTTTACTTCAACAAGTACAGCAATTTTTCCATCTCCATGGATATAGGACTCTATCATATTGTCTGTTTCGTATCTTTCAAAACGACGGATAGACATATTTTCTCCGATTTTTGCAATTTTGTCTGTTAATACTTCTTGTACCGTTTTGCTTCCATCTACGATTGATTTTTGTGCTAATAATTCTTCTACGTTAGCTGGATTGGTTTCTGCAATTTGTTTTGCAACTTCTTTTACAAAAGTTCTAAATTCTTCATTTTTTGCTACGAAGTCTGTTTCTGCATTTACTTCTACTGCTACACCTGCTTTTCCATCTGGTGTAATATAAGTTTCTACTAGGCCTTCTGCTGCAATACGGTCAGATTTCTTTGCTGCTTTTGCAATTCCTCTTTCACGAAGAAGCTCGATTGCTTTTTCTTCGTCTCCATTGGTTTCTGCAAGAACTTTTTTACAGTCCATCATTCCTGCACCTGTTTTTTCTCTTAACTCTTTTACTTGACTTGCTGTAATCATTTTTATCCTCCTTTATATTTTGAAAAAGGATAGGGCAGAGAGCCCTACCCTTTCTCTATTTTTCTTATTTATTTTCTTCTACTTCTTCACTTGCTGCAACTTCTTCGATGCTAGTTGGTTCTTCTTCGGAAATTACTTCTTCTTGTTCTTCTGTCATTTCTAAAGATTCCCCTTGTCTTCCTTCGATTACGGCATTTGCCATAACGTCTGTAATTAATTTTACAGCACGGATTGCATCGTCATTTCCTGGAATTGGGTAATCGACATCTTCTGGGTTACAGTTGGTATCGATTAAACCAACAACTGGAATATTTAGTTTGCGTGCTTCTAGAATTCCAATTCTTTCTTTCTTTGGATCTACGATGAACATAACACCTGGTAGTTCTTCCATATCTTTAATTCCACCTAGGTTTCTTTCAAGTTTTTCCATTTCTTTCTTTAAGATAATAACTTCTTTCTTTGGAAGAACTTCAAAAGTTCCATCTTCTTGCATTCTTTCTAATTCTTTTAGTCTTTCTACTCTTGCACGGATTGTTTCAAAGTTGGTAAGCATTCCACCTAACCATCTTTGGTTAATGTAGAACATGCCACTCTTTTCAGCTGCTTCTTTTACACAATCTTGTGCTTGTTTTTTGGTTCCAACAAATAGAACTGTTTTTCCTTCTTCTGCTTGCTCTTTCATGAAAGCATAAGCCTCATCTAATTTTTTGGATGTCTTTTGTAAATCGATGATATGGATACCATTTCTAGCTTGGAAAATATATTCTGCCATTTTTGGATCCCATCTTCTTGTTTGATGTCCAAAGTGAACACCCGCTTCTAGTAATTGTTTCATTGCAACTACTGCCATTTTTCTTTTCCTCCTTTTTGTTATTCCTCCACGAAATTTCCTCATAAAAAAAGACTTGCTTTTTCAAACAAGCACGCTTTTTTTACTCTTTTTCGTGTGCGTAATTTGAACAGGTATTATTATACCAAAAAGGTACTTAAAAAGCAAGTCTTTTTTTATATTTTTTCTTACGGGTACTAGGATAAGAAACTTTCTTTCATTTTCACTAGTTTTTCTTTCGTCTTTTGAATTTGTCCTGCCACCATTTCTGGTGCTGGTCCGCCAATTACCTTACGCTTTTTCACACAAGTATCCAGCGAAATTGCCTCATAAATATCGGCTTCAAACAAGGGATCTGCTTCTTGATACTTATCTAATGTTAAAGTTTCTAATACTTTTTTATTTTCAATACAATAAGCCACTAATTGCCCTGTTATTTTATACGCATCACGGAACGGCTTTCCTTTTTTGACCAGGTAGTCTGCGCAATCCGTTGCATTGATAAAACCTTTTTGTGCCGCTTCTTTCATATTTTCTGGCAATACTTTCATGGTTTCTAACATTGGGATAAAGGTATCGATACACGCTTTTACGGTTGCAATCGCATCAAAAATGGCTTCTTTATCTTCTTGCATATCTTTGTTATACGCTAGTGGCAAGCCTTTCATTAAAGTGAGTAAAGTGGTTAAGTCTCCATACACTCTCCCTGTTTTTCCACGAATTAGTTCGGTAATATCTGGATTTTTCTTTTGTGGCATAATAGACGAACCGGTTGAAAATGCGTCATCTAATTCAATAAACTTGAACTCCCAAGATGCCCATAAGATAATTTCCTCACTCAAACGAGATAAGTGCATCATCACAAGGGATAAATCGCTTGCTAGTTCAATGACATAATCTCGGTCAGATACACCATCTAAACTATTTTGCGTTACGCCATCAAAGCCCAATAATTCCGCTACTAGCTCACGGTCAATCGGATAAGTCGTTCCCGCTAAGGCACAACTGCCAAGAGGCAAAATGTTCATTCGCTTGTCGCAATCTTGCAAACGCTCATTATCTCGCAAAAACATCTCAGTATATGCCATTAAATGATGGGCAAATGTAATTGGCTGAGCCCTTTGCATATGGGTATATCCCGGCATGACTGTTTCTAAATTTTCTTCTGCTTTTTCGCAAAGAGCCTCTACTAACGATATGATTTTACCTTGGATTTCTGCTATTTGATTACGTAAATACAACTTTAGGTCTAGTGCCACCTGGTCGTTACGACTTCTTGCGGTATGTAGTTTTTTGCCAATATCCCCTAATCTTGCCGTCAACTCGGTTTCAATGAACATATGGATATCTTCCGCATTTTCGTCAATTTTTAATTTTCCTGCCTGAATTTCTTGACGGATTTTCTCTAATTCTTGCTTAATTTTTTCCGCATCAGCAGGAGCAATAATCTTTTGTTTACCAAGCATGGTTACATGGGCAATGCTCCCTGCAATGTCTTCTTGGTAAAACGTTTGGTCAAAACGGATGGACGAATTAAAGTCTTGCACTTGGCTATTTAATTCTTTTCCAAATCTTGCACCCCATAAAGCCATCTATTTCTCTCCTTTCATTTTTTGTTCCATTTCTGCTTTTACCTTGATTGGTAAACCAAATAAATTGATAAATCCTTGTGAGTCCATTTGGTTATATTCGTCGTCTTCGCCAAAAGAGGCCGTTTGCTCAGAATACAAAGAATATGGACTGGTCATTCCTGCAGCAAAGATATTGCCTTTGTATAGTTTTAATTGGATGTTTCCTGTTACGGTTTTTTGGGTTTCTTCAACAAAGGCAAGCATTGCTTTTGTTAAGGTTGTTTCCCATTTTCCATTGTATACTTGGTTTGCAAAATCATGGCTTAGTTTTTGTTTATATTGCATAGTATCTTTGTCCAAGCAAATGGTTTCTAATAGTGCATGAGCCTTGTACAAAATGCTACCTCCTGGTGTTTCATACACGCCTCTTGATTTCATTCCTACCAAACGATTTTCTACCATATCTAAAATGCCAATTCCATTTTTGCCACCGATTTCATTTAATGCTTCAATGATTGCCACCATTGACATTTGTTTTCCATCCAATGCAACTGGTTTTCCTTTTTCAAAAGAAAGGGTTAGATAGGTTGGCTCGTCTGGTGCTTTTTCTGGTGTTACGCCAAGTTCTAGTATTTTATCGTATTGTGGTTCATTGGCTGGATTTTCTAAGTCCAATCCCTCATGGGACAAATGCCAAATGTTTTTATCTTTGGAGTAATTAGTTTCTCTGGTAATTTCAAGTGGCACTTGGTGTTTTTCTGCATAGGCAATTTCATCTTCCCTGCTTTTTAATTCCCAAGTTCTCCAAGGTGCAATTACCTTAATTTCTGGCATCAATGCTTTGATGGTTAATTCAAAACGTACTTGGTCATTTCCTTTCCCTGTACAGCCATGGCAGATAGCATCTGCATGTTCTTGTTTTGCAATTTTTACTAAGGCTTTCGCAATGACTGGACGAGCAAGTGCTGTTCCCAATAAATATTCATTTTCATATTTTGCACCTACTTGTAATGCTGGCAAAATATATTCTTCTACAAATTCTTTTTGTAAATCTTCGATATAAATTTTGGATGCGCCAGACTTTAGTGCCTTTGTTTTTAGTTTCTCAGCCTCATCTTTTTGTCCGACATCTCCTACCATCGCAACAATTTCACATCCTGGATAGTTTTCCTTTAGCCATGGTATCATAACAGAAGTATCTAGCCCTCCTGAATAGGCAAGTACAATTTTTTTCAAGTTCTGATTTGTTTTCATATTTTTTCTTCTCCTTTATTTTTCTGATTTTTTTGGTTTTGAAGCAATCCGTCTTCGCTTGCTCCAACCACTATATGCATATTTCTTGTATGAAATAGACTGCTTCATTTCCTTTCCTCCTTATTTTTAGGTACAAAAAAATCTCTAGATTAAAATCTAGAGACGAATTATTCGCGGTACCACTCAAATTGCCTATCCCTTTTTCTTGGAGATAGACCACTCTTATCTTTAACGCAGACCTACGGCTTACGATACTTTCCTTTGGATTTTCCATAAGCGACTAGCAAGTCCTCTTCTCTTGTTTTTCCGACTGATAGACTCTCACTCTGTTCTATCTCGCTGTTGTTTTCCAAACAAGGTACTCTCTTGCTTTCTTGCCTTTTTCTAAAATTTCTACTATTATATCCTAATTCATGGAAATTGTCAAGCATTTCATTTTTTGCCTCTTAGAAAAGTTTTCTTTTTCTGTTGAAATCTGTCGAATTATCTGTTAGGATATTTTTAGATCGCGCATATTCAAATCCGACTTTAAGGAGGTGTACCCTAGGTGAAAAGGGCCCTATCTGTGCGGAAAATCTGTTTCTGTATCGCGATTTTTCAGTTGCTCTACATGGGAATGATTGGGCTATCTGACAAACTGTTTCAGGGTTCTGTCCTGCTTCTTTGGTATTTAGGACTTCTCATTGTCCTATACTACTATCATTTTGCAGAATGGAAACTCCTGTGCAAATTGTTTTCCTTGCTCAAACTTCCCTATTTTTCAAGGCAACTGCAACCGCTTTGGCAGAAAGTTGAACAGTTTTCCCTACAGGTGCAAAACCACGCTATTCTTTTTGCAACCGTTGCTCTTATCGTGATTGTCCTCAGTATCGCCTGCGTCCTTCTTGCAAGTATCAGTATTCTCCTATTGGAAGTGTATTGGCTCACGGATTTTTCTCTGGGTAACTCCTTTTGTCCCATCCTTTGGGGCTTAATTGCTTTCCTAATGAAACTTGCTTTCATTAGTTCGGCTTGGGTTACCAGCACAAAAGAAGAAAAAATGGAGGGTCAGATGCTCTAAACAGCATCTGACCCATTTTATTATTTCACATATGAATTTAATGGTTGGACACGATAGTGTAATTCTCCTAATTGGTCTGTTGTGCGGTATCCAGGCTCTGCATTTAACACATCTGGAATACGGTTTACAATGCTAGCACAAGTTAATTCTACGGTTGCTGGTCTTGCTACTGTAATGGTTGTGTCTGGCTCTCCTTGAATGGTCCATTCATTTTTATCAAAATCTTGTGGACCATATACTTTTCCGATACATTCACTTTCAATGGTAATTCCCTCTTTTGTTTTGGTTGTTACCACTGCACTCATTCCAGTTGCAGTTCCTGCTTTTACGGTCATACCAAGTGTGCTAGACTCGATATCTTCTTCGGCTACTTGTGGTACACATTTTTGGGTTTGCTCGATTGGTGTTAAGCCTAATTTGCCACAAAGCCATCCATTGGTATTCCACATATATGACGGAGCAAATTTTCCTCCGTCAATGATTTTTGCTCGTTCTTCTGATGAAATATTGTCTGCTGCAGCAACTTCTTTTTCAAACTCGTCCATCGTAAGTCCTGCACCATGTGCTTTTGCAAGGGCAATTCCATAGTCTTCTACATTGTAACTAGAACTCCCTTTGATTTTACGAATGGTTTGTGTTGAGCCTGCAATCGAGGAAATGAGTTGTCCCCAGTAAATATCTTGATAACCACTTCCAGTAATGGTACAACCAGTTTGTCTTGCCATTTCATCAATTTTCTTGGTAGCATTTGGATTGGAGTTCCAAGGATAAAAAGCCTCTTCACAAGTCGTAATTGCATTGATACCAAGTTCCGCACATAGATACAAAACATCTTCTACATCAGCAAGTAGGCTCATGGTTTCTACAATACAAATATCTGGTTTCACCTGTTCTAACATTTCTCTTGCTTGCTCTAGTGCTGTTACGGTTACACCCTTTTCTGCACTTCCCATAATGGTTCCAATGTCTTTTCCAATCACAGCTGGATTAACATCAACTGCACCAACTACTTCTCCCCCTTTTTCTTCCACATAACGCATTGTGTATACTGCCATTTTTCCTGTGCCAATTTGCACAACTTTTACTTTTCGGTCCATTTTTCTCTCTCCTTTGTTTTGATTTATTTATAGTTTGTATCAAAGTTTCCTTTTTATACAACTGTAAATACGACTTCTTTTGTTCTTTCTCTATTGAAATAGATTGTGAAAAAAGCGCTGAAAGAATTGAATGACAAAATCGATTACTCCTTTTAGCATTTCATTGCTTTCATATGTTGCTACTAAAAATTGATGGGTTGGTGGGAAAAACCAAATGGCAAGGATAACAACAAGAAAAATAGCGACGGATTTTAATAATTCTCTCACTCTTTTCCAGGTCCATGGCTCTTTTACGCGAAAGCCTTGGCTTCTCCAATATTCGGCATAGGCTTCCTGATACCCCTCTCGATAAGCATTTTCAATTTTTCTTTGCTCTCGCCTCTTTCGTGAAATAGCATTTTTCGCCATATTTCCCATATACCCAATTAAATCTTCTGGTTCGGCTGGTTCTTCCTGTTTTTGTGGTTGATTGGTCGATTGCTCTTGTCTTACAGTATATTGCGTTTGGCTTGCCTGCTCGGCTTGTCTTGCTCTTTCTTCTACTTGTCTTTTTTCTTCTGCTCTTTCTCGGTCATAACGAGCCTTTTTTTCTGGGTCAGATAAGATCTCATAGGCTTCGTTCAGTTCTTTCATAAGCCTTTCGGCTTCTCCGCTTCTTTTCTGCTGGTTGCAAGTCTGGATGACATTGCTTCACAAGCGTTTTATATGCTTTTTCAATGACTTCACTGGAGGCTTTTTCACTTACTTGTAAAATATCATATAGATTTTTCATGAATTCCCTCTTCTTTTTTCATTGATTTTAGTATATCATTTCCCTTGAAAAAAAAATAGTATTTTTTATTTTTTTATGCTATAATGAGGCAAATGGAAATATAGGAGTGAAAAATAGTGAAATTAACATCAGATAATGAAACATTAGCAGAGAACAAGGTTCTCATTTTATATATTTTAGGGAAATTGAAAAAGCCAATTACCAATGATAGTTTATATAAATTGGTACTCTCCGCTTTAGATATGAACTATTTTTACTTTCAACAATTTTTACTTGACCTGATTGACTCGAAATTTGTTGTATGCTTTAACAAGGAAAATCAGGCGGTATATGAAATCACAGAACTTGGCAAAAACACGTTATCTCTTACCATTGATATCTTACCTGGTATTGTCAAATTAAAATTGGATACAAATTTCAAAAACTTACTCAAGTCATCCGAAGACGAGTATTCTATCACAGCAGAGTTTACGCCAAGAAGTGAAAACCATTATATTGTAGATTGCAAAATTATGGAGGATAACGAAACTACTTTTGAAGTGAAAACCTTTGCCAATTCTCGCAAACAAGCCAAAGACATTGTCGATAATTGGAAAGCAAATGCCTCCACCATTTACCCACAAATTTTGGAGATTTTGACCAAACCATCTTCGGAAGAAGAAAAAAAATAAATTTATTTGCAAAAACACTTGCTTTTCCCCTAGGTATATGTGGTACAATAGGGGCATGAGTTATAATCGAAATGAATTATGTACTCATCTATAACCAAAACCGCAAAAAAAGAAGTGAAAAACTTCTTTTTTTGTTTGCAGTTTCTTGCTATTCTACGGCTTCTCACCGATTAAATTCGGTTTGACAGATAGAAAAATCGGTGGTATAATACAATTACAAATTTTTAAGTCATAACTATTCAGATAACAATTTTTTTGAATATGTGAGTAATGGCACATATTCTTTTTTTATGCCAAAAAACAGAGTAGCAAAAGTAATGGACGCTACTCTGAACGAAATTCATTCGTTTTTATTGGTTTGTTGCTGATATTGAGCTAGTTCCTCTTGCAGTCTTTCAATTTCTTGTAACAGCTCTTTTATCAGGTCATAACTACTCATGACCCCACCTCCTTATTTATGTATTACCTTCGGAGACATTTCCATTATATCCCATTCATTGTTTCTTTCGTAAATTTCATATATTTCCAAATTTAGTAGTTTATCCAACAAAAAAGTCCTATGCCGTTCTAGCATAAGACTTTTTCTTGCTTTTTCTAAATTGTTTTCATTTTTTGGATTAACGCGTCGATTGTAATGACTTCTTTTTCACCGCTTCTTACGTCTTCTAATTCTACCATTCCTGCCTCTACTTTATCTCCTAGTACAGCCATGTATGGTGTTCCTAAAACTTTACAATCCTTTATCTTAACACCAATGGATAAATTCTCTCGGTCATCTAGGATAACTCCTACCCCTGCTTGTTGTAGGGCTTGATATAACTTGATTGCCTCTTCTTTTTTTGCTTCATTTTCCATTTTTGGAACAATTTGAAGTAAGTATGGTGCAACACTCGTTGGAAGTGCAATTCCAGTTACTTTTCCGTTTTCGTCCTTTAGGGCTGCTGCTTCATAAATTGCTGCTACTGCACGGCTTACACCAATTCCATAACAGCCCATACAATATGGCTTTTCTTTTCCATCTTGGTCAATAAATTTTGCATTCATGGTTTCCGAATAGCGGGTTCCAAGTTGGAAAATATGTCCTAGTTCAATGGCTTTTTTCTCTTGTAGTCTCGAAATATCGGCAATTCCATATTCTTTTTGTAAATATTCTTTATAATCTTCTTTTTCTAAAAT
>CANSOY010000021.1 GCA_947648765.1 uncultured Clostridium sp. | reverse complement strand
GTAGTAGCGATTTAGTCATTGCAGAAGTATCGTTACCTGCAACTGGTATGGGTGTAGAACTTGGTTGGGCAGAAGATCGAAATGTGCCAATCTTGTGTATTTCGAGGGAAGGTTACCACGTGAGCAGTGCGCTAAAGCATATAACAGAAAACTTTATTGTCTATCAAAACGAACAAGATATGATACAAAAAATAGAAGAGTTTATGGAAAAGAGGAAGAATTAAATTTCTTCCTCTTTCTCATTTTCTGTGTTTTCTTGTTCCTCTTGTGGAACAGGATTGGTTTTACACGCTTTTACCCAAAGAATTCGTTTTTCTGCATATTCTTCTACTTTGTAAGTAACGGTAGGGGTTTCAATGATTGGCTTTTCATTATCCAAAGGAATTCTGCCTAGTTCTTCTAACAGATAACCAGAAAGGGTATCATATTCGCCTTCTGGAATTTCCACTTCTAAAATTTTCTTTAAGTCAAAAATGGAAACACTACCATTGATTAAATAAGTATTCTCATCTATTTTTTCATAATCTTTCTCATAATCGTCATACTCGTCAAAAATATTTCCTACAATTTCTTCTAAAATATCTTCCATTGTAATAAGACCAGCGGTTCCGCCATATTCGTCTAATACAATAGCCATTTGCATTTTGTTGCGTTGTAGTTCCTTAAAAAGTTCGTCAATTGGTTTAGACTCTAAAACAAAATATGCTTTATGAATGAGTTTCTTCAAGACAATTTTTTCGCCTTTAGCAAATTTTTTGAGTAAGTCTTTGACATACAAAACCCCTTCGATATTATCAATGGTTTCGCTATAAACGGGGATACGACTATATTTGAAAGAGTCAATCTCGTTAATTACTTCCTCAATTTTGGAGTTCATTTCCAATGCAAAGATATCAGTTCGAGGTATCATAATTTCCGAACAAATTTTATCATTGAATTCAAAAATGTTATTGAGTAATTCTTTTTCGTCTTCCTCAATGGTGCCTTTTTCCTCGCCTTGGTCAATCATCATACGAATTTCTTCTTCGGTTACAATTTCTTCGTCTTCTTCCGTTACGCCAAAAAGTTTAGAAACAATTGTGGTAGAAAAAGTTAATAGTTTAACAAATGGTGCGGTAAGGAAGGATAGAACGCGAATAACACCAATCGTATGATAAGATATTTTTTCATAATGCTTCATGGCAAGTCTTTTGGGAACCAATTCGCCAAACACCAAAGTAAAGTAAGAAAGGATTAGAGTAATAAGAACAATCGAAATGGATTTCCAGACACTAATACTAAGGGCAGGGAAAGTTTGGTTCAAAATTGGTGCTAAGTGGTCAGCAAAAGTTTCAGATGCAAAAGCTGAAGAAAGAAATCCGGCTAAGGTAATTCCAATTTGAATGGTAGCCAAGAACTTACTTGGGTTTTGCAACATTTTCAAAATTTGCTTATACTTTTTATCGCCAGCCTTTGCCATCTTTTCGACTTTTGCGTCATTGAGTGAAATAAAGGCAATTTCAGACGCAGCAAAGTAGGCATTTATTAAAATTAAAATAACTAAAACAAGAATTTGATAAATCATTTTGCAAGTTTTTCTCCTTCTATTTATATTACTCCTTTATTATATATTTTATCCAGAAATTCTGTCAACAAAATTGAAAAGAAAGGAGTAAAAAATACAATAAATGGAAACAATACCAGAAGAAAGCGAGGAGAAAGAATGAAAGATTATTTAGGAATTGAGTCTATTCATGCGATAGAAGTTTTTGACTCGAGGGGAATTCCAACAGTGGAAGTAGAAGTTGTTACAGAAGGCGGATTTTCACGGAAAAGCAATGGTACCGTCTGGCGCATCAACAGGGAGTTTTGAAGCCATTGAACTACGTGATAAAGACAGAGACAGGCTTCGTGGAAAAGGTGTGAAAAAAGCAGTTGAGAATGTGGAAAAAAAGATTGCGAAAGAACTCGAAGGAGAAAATGTATATGAACAAAGAAAATTAGACCAAGCAATGATTGAACTCGATGGAACAGAGAACAAAGAGAAACTAGGAGCCAATAGCATTTTAGCGTGTTCTCTTGCCATTAGCAAGGCTGCAGCAAGTTCGCTAGGAATGCCACTTTACCGCTATATTGGAGGTATGAACCCAGAAAAATTGCCATGTCCCATGATGAACGTACTAAATGGCGGGAAACACGCAGATAATAACCTAAGTGTGCAAGAGTTTATGATAGTGCCAACCGGAGGGAAAACGTTTCGTGAAAAAATGGAAATGGGCTCAAATACTTATTACAAACTAAAAGAATTGCTTAAAGAGTCCAAACACGCAACAGCAGTTGGAGATGAAGGTGGATTTGCTCCAGATCTAGAAAATGAAGAGCAAGCCATTATCTATCTAATGCGAGCCATTGAAGAAGCGGGCTATGTACCAGGAAAAGATATTTGGATTTCTTTGGATGTAGCGGCTAGTGAAATGTATAGTGCAGCAACGAAAATGCAAGGGAAAACAGGCTACTTTTTCTGGAAACAAAATGAGTTGAAAAACAAAGACGAAATGATAGCGTATCTTGTGGAATTAACCGAGAAATATCCAATCTTATCCATTGAAGATGGATTGGACGAAGAAGATTGGAATTCATGGAAACGTTTAGAAAAGCAGATTGGAGATAAAGTAAAACTCATTGGAGATGATCTATTTGTAACCAATCAAGAAAGATTGCAAAAAGGAATTCAGATGGGAGTTGCCAATAGCATTTTAATTAAGCCAAACCAAATTGGAACCTTAACCGAAACACTAGATACGATTGAACTTGCCAAACGAAATGGATACACATATGTTATCTCCCATCGTTCTGGCGAAACAGAAGATACAACCATTGCAGATTTAGCAGTTGCAACCGGAGCAGAGTTCATTAAATCTGGTGCTCCAACCAGAACAGACCGCGTTGCAAAATATAACCGATTGTTAGAAATTGAAGAGGGATTTTAGAAAGTATTTGTAAATTTTTAGTTGGAGTATAGGCAATTCAAATTTTATATGATATACTGGTCTTAGTCAAAAAGGGAGAAAAAATATGAGTGAAAAAGTTTATACAATAGAAGAAATTAGAACAATATTACAAGATATACTAAAAGATAAACCAGTTTATCAAGTAATCTTATTTGGTTCTTATGCAAAGAAAGAAGCAACGAAGCAAAGTGATATTGATATTGTCATTGATACAAGGGCTGAATTAAGGGGATTTGCTTTATTGAAATTGATTTGTGAATTAGAAGAAAGATTACAAAAAGAAGTAGATGGATTTGAGAAATATGAAATATTAGAAAACTCTCTAATTGATAAAGAAATAAAGGAAACAGGAGTAATTGTCTATGAAAAATAAAGAATATATGTCAATCAAAAAGATGGTAGAATATATCGACAAAGCCTTAAGATATACAGAAGGTTGTGATTTTGAAAGTTTTTCGGAAAATGAAGAAAAAGTAGATGCAACCGTTTTTGCCATCAGCCAAATTGGAGAACTTGTAAAAAATATTAGTAAAGAAACAATGGAAGAATATCCACAAATTGAATGGATTATTCTAAAAAACTTAAGAAACAAAATCGTACATGATTACGAAGGCATTAAGTTGAATTTTATCTGGGACATTATAACAGAAGATATTATAAGTTTAAGAGATAATTTACAAAAAATATTAGATAATGTAGTAGATTAGACGTCGAAAAATTAAAATGTTTCACTATGTGGTGGAACATTTTTTTATGTTCACTTGAAGAAAAGGTGGATTTTGTGGTATAAGTAGATTAGAAAATGATTAGTCGCGAAAACTACATGGACTATAATAGGGGGATAAAGTAAATGAAGTTTAATTTCGATATGAAAAATAAAAAAGTAGGATTAGAAGCAGATGTTGAGAAAATTGTTGAAAAAGGAATGGACCAGAAAGAAAAGGATTGGAAAGATAAATTTAATACGAAGCATAATGCAAACAAAGAAATATTGGAAATAAAACATCAACAAAAAATGGAACGTGAAGGAAAAAATCAAGAAAAGAAAAATTGGTTTCAAAAAATGCAGGAGGAAAAAAGAAGGACAAAGGAACTCGAACTAGAATATAAAAGAAAAGAAGAAGAAGAGCAAATGAAAATTTTGAAAACACGAATAATCATATCGATTGTATTAGGACTCCTTGGAATTATGATGATAACGATTGGCTTTTTATTAGGGTCTGCTTCTGGCAATCCAAACTCTGGTTGGTATGCAGTAGCATGTGTGGGTTTCTTCCCACTAATGATTGGTTTCTTTTGTTTGGGAGATAATTTAGAAAAGCCAGATAAGAATAAGAAGAAAAGGAGATAAGAAAAATGAAAATAGGGTTTTACGCAGGAAGTTTTGATCCATTTACCAATGGGCATTTGCAAGTTATCCAAAAATCAGCAGAGCTTTTTGATAAAGTTGTAGTCGGAATTGGTGTACACTCTATGAAAACACGACGCTTTGATAAAGCCAAAATGAAGGAAGCCATCGAGAAAGTCTTAATACGTGAAAAATTAGATAATGTAACCGTTATCGCATACAATAATCTTTCGGTTGATGTGGCAAGAGAATACCAAGCCACTTTCTTAATTCGAGGCATCCGAAATGGGATTGATTATCAAGAAGAAGAAAAAATAGCAGCCATCAATGAAGAAATTTCAGGATTAGACACGGTATATGTCAGAGCAGGAAGCCTTGGCAACTTAAGTTCTAGTATGGTCATGGAATTATTAAATAATGATAAAGATGTTTCCAAATATCTTCCACCAGAAGTAAAAGCCGTGATTGAACAGAAAGAATAAAAATAACATACAATAAAAATGTCGATTGCACATTGCAATTCCAAAAAAACTACGATATAATACGAAAAAAGCAAGAATGATTGATACGAGTAAAAAATCGTTCTTGATTAAAAGGGAGTAGCTCGTAAACTACTGGTCAACATCTCGGCTATATAGCATGGCTAGTAACCATATTGGTGAGCAAGACTTTTTTGAAAAAGAACAAAAAGGATTTCTTTTCATGAAAAGTCTTTTTTTGTTCATACTAAAGGAAAAGGAGAGATAAAGTGGAAAAGAAAAATTGGTTTAATCAAACCGCAAATGAAACAAGAGACTTTTTTCAAACAGACTTTGAAAAAGGACTTACTTCTGCACAAGTGGAAGAAAACGTGAAAAAGTATGGAAAAAATGAGTTGCAGGAAGGAAAGAAAAAATCGTTATTCGTTAAGTTTTTAGAGCAATTTAAGGACTTTATGATTATTATTCTCATTATTGCAGCCATTATTTCAGCAGTGGTAGGGCAAGAAATTACCGATGCAGCCATTATTCTAATCGTTGTTATTGTCAATGCTATCATTGGGGTAGCACAAGAGAGCAAAGCGGAAAAATCGCTAGAAGCCTTGCAAAAATTAAGTAGCCATTCTGCAAAGGTTGTAAGGGATGGTACGTTAACTGTAGTTGCTTCAAAGGAATTAGTGCCAGGAGATGTGGTTATCTTAGAAACAGGAGACTTTGTACCAGCCGATCTAAGAATTGTCGAAGCGGTCAATCTAAAATCCCAAGAGTCTTCCTTGACAGGAGAGTCTGTTCCAGTTGAAAAACACGCAGCCAAAATTGATGATGAAAAAATAGGGATTGGCGATCGAGATAATATGCTATTCTCTTCTAGCCTCATTACCTATGGTAGAGGAAAAGGAATTGTTGTTGAAACAGGAATGACAACAGAAGTAGGAAAGATTGCAGGTATTATTAGCCAAACCGAAAAAACAGAAACACCATTGCAAAATAAACTAAATCGTCTAGGAAAAACACTTGGAATTGCTGCTGTTTGTATCTGTGTTGCTATCTTTGGCATTGGACTATTGTATGGAAAAGAGCCATTAGATATGTTTATGACAGCCGTTAGCCTAGCAGTAGCCGCTATTCCAGAAGGATTAGCAGCTGTATCGACCATTGTTCTTGCCATTGGTGTTCAAAGAATGGTCAAGAAAAATGCGATTATTAAAAAATTACCAGCAGTTGAAACATTAGGAAGTGCAACAGTTATTTGCTCAGATAAAACAGGAACTTTAACACAGAACCGAATGACCGTTGAAAAAATCTTCTGGAATGACCAATTACAAGAAATGAAAGAGATTAAGGAACATGACGAGCAACTAAAACAACTGGTATATACCAGTATGCTATGTAATGATGCCAAAGTAAATGCAGACCAGTCCTTAACAGGAGATCCAACCGAAACAGCTCTTGTCGATATGGCATTCCGCCTAGACTTTGACCCAACCATTTATGGTAGAAGCCCGAGAGTGGGAGAAATCCCATTTGACTCCGAGCGAAAATTGATGACAACCGTTCACGAAATCGATGGCAAATACATTGTATATACCAAAGGTGGAGTCGATGAGCTACTAGCAAAATGTAAAGGTTACCAACAAGAAAATGAAATCAAAAGCGACTTAAATAACTATCGCAAACGCATTGAAGAAATCAATGACGAAATGGCGAAAAATGCCTTAAGAGTTCTTGCGATGGGCTACAAAGAAATCGACCATAAGCCGAGCAGTGAAGAAATTTTAGGAATTGAAAAAGATTTAATCTTCTTAGGTATGGTAGGAATGATAGACCCACCAAGAGAAGAAGCAAAAGTAGCGGTAGAAAAATGTAAGCGTGCTGGCATTAAAACCGTTATGATTACGGGAGACCACAAAATTACAGCAACCGCGATTGCAAAACAATTAGGCATTTTAGAAAAAGAAGACGAAGCAGTAACTGGAGCTGAAGTCGAAGAAATGACGGATGAAGAACTTACCAAAAGAGTCCGAGATATTTCAGTTTATGCCCGTGTTTCTCCAGAGCATAAGGTGCGAATTGTAAAAGCATGGCAAGCAAATGGAGAAATTGTTGCAATGACAGGAGATGGTGTCAATGATGCACCAGCACTAAAAGGAGCTGATATTGGTTGCGCAATGGGAATAGTCGGAACGGATGTAGCAAAAGAAGCAGCAGATGTTATTTTAACGGATGATAACTTTGCGACTGTTGTTTCAGCAGTAGAAGAAGGAAGACGTATTTATGATAACATTCTAAAAGCAATCCAATTCTTAATTTCAAGCAATGTTGGAGAAATTGTAGTTCTCTTCTTTGCCATTCTGCTTACGCCAATTTTAAGCAAACAATTTGGGGTACCAGTGAACTTGATTGAAGTGCTAATGCCAATCCACATTTTATGGATTAACTTAGTTACAGACTCACTCCCAGCTCTAGCACTAGCAGTAGATCCAGCAGAAAAGGATGTGATGGACCGTAAGCCATTGAGACAAAAGAAAGGAATTTTTACAAAAGGAATGACATGGCGAATTGTTTATCAAGGATTTATGATTGGACTACTTACACTAGCAGCATTCATTATTGGGCTTGCTACTCCAGAGGCTGAAATTCAAAAAATGGGACCAGTTTATCATGAGGGAGTGCAACTTACTACAGAAGAAATAAAAGTGGAAATTGGGCAAACAATGGCGTTTTTAACACTAGCCTTTTCAGAACTTGTACATGTGTTTAACATTCGCAACAACAAAAAGTCGATTTTCAAAACAGGTATTGCATCCAATAAAATTCTATTAGGTGCTATTGCAGTATCTGCATCTCTAATGCTTGTCATTGTTTTTGTACCTTTTTTACGAAACCTATTTAGCATTCCAGTTTTACCAACAACTAATATTTTAGAAACAATTGGACTTGTCCTATTACCAATTGTGATTGTAGAAATTATGAAACTATGCAAAATTAACACGACAAAAGATGAATATTAAACAAAAGAAGTAATACCGAAACAAAATTCGGATTACTTCTTTCTTTTTTGGCATAATAAGATTGTATTTTGATTCGAAAAAAGATATAATATGCCAAGAAAAAGAAAATTTTGGGGACTAGAACATGTATGATTTAACAATTGTGAAAGAAAAATTGAATAAGTGGAAACTTGTAATTTGTATTATAGCTACTGCTATTATTGTTAGTATTGCAACAGTGGATGGAATTTTTTGTGTAAGATTATTAAAAGGAACGAAATTTTCCAAGCAGATTGTAGCCCAAGCAGAAGAAATAGAAAGACAAGAGGTACTCTTGATTGAACAGCAGAAAGCTTTGCGAGCAAAACTTCCAACTTGGGAAAAAATGCAAGGAGCAAAAAGTATCTATACAGCACAAGAGGAAAAACGAGTATTTTTAACCTTTGATGATGGACCAAGTAAATCCATTACACCACAAATTTTGGATTTATTAGGGCAAGAAAACATAAAAGCAACCTTTTTTGTTTTAGGAAAAAATGTACATCGTTATCCAGAAATAACTAAAAGAGCATATGAAGAAGGACATTTTATTGCAAACCATGGATATACCCATAGTTACAGTACAATTTACGCATCAATTGATGCAATTTTAGACGAGTACAATCGTACCGAAGATGAAATCCGAAATGCACTAGAAAATGCAGAATATTCTTCTCATTTGTTCCGCTATCCAGGTGGGTCTACTGGCGGAAAATATAAACAAATCAAAAAAGAGGCAAAGTCTGTACTAGAAGAAAATGAAATCTTTTATTTAGATTGGAATGCACTAACAAAGGACGCCGAAGGAGCAAAGACAAGTGAGGCACAATTAGAGAACTTAGAGGGAACAGTCGGCGAAAAAAGTAGTGTGGTTCTTCTAATGCATGATGCAGCAGATAAGCAAGTAACCTATGAAACATTGCCAGCTATCATTGCCTTTTTCCGAGAAAGAGGATATCAATTTAAGAATATTTATGATGTAATGGAATAAGGAAAAGAGGCTAAAGATACCGCAAAAACAGCAGAAAATTCGGGGAATTGCAAAAAAATGTAAAATGTGCTATAATAGAAGAATAGGGAAACCTAAATTTTACTTTGAGGAGGAGATAGCAATGTCGCGGTGGCTGACGCAATTCTATTGTGTACCGGTTACCCCCGAGGGAACAAAGTCAGTGAAGATCAATACGCAAGTCGACTATCCGTATTCATTCAACCTGAACAGCGAAGCATACCAGTTCTGCAAACAGGCTGGGGGAGAGGCGTTGGCTTTCATGCGAACGATGGACCCTCCCAAACTTTACTTGCTTTTTAACCCTCGCACCTGCGAAACCTGCATCCCGACCGAGTATCCCTTGGAGGAGCGAAGCGAAATTCAGGAGAATTTTATTGCGTTCCTTCTGGAAAGGGGCAACTGGGGAAAGCAGACCGTAGGGTAGAACCCCATTTGCTGTTTTCAATGTAACTACATACTCAAAGCCGAAAGAGCCGACAGAGAAATCTGCCGGCTCCTGTCGTTGGACATCAAATTCAAAAAATATACAAAATTTCTATTGACAACAGCTCACGAAAGTGTTAAGATAGACGTTGTCAATAAGAAATGCGGATGTGGCGGAACTGGCAGACGCGCTGGTCTTAGGAACCAGTGCCAACGGCGTGGAGGTTCGAGTCCTCTCATCCGCACCACAGACAATAGATAAAAAGTCCAATTTTATTAGTTGGGCTTTTTTCATATAATTTTGTAAAATATAAATAGTAATTTATTGTTCTAATTAAGGAGGAAATGTAAGAATGAAAAATAAAAATGTTAGAAATAGTGGAATGGGATTTATTAGTGTATTAACTCTAATATTCATAGTGCTAAAGTTAACAAATAACATTAGTTGGTCTTGGATATGGGTATTATCTCCAATATGAATTACAACTATTTTACTTATAATAATCTTTGCAGTTATTATGATAGGTGGTAGAATAAAAAAAGGAAAATGGTAAACACGAAATCGTTAGGGCACCACTAAAGAACTAAGCAAGATATGTTAAAAAAGCATATCTTGTATTTTTTTGCTTTCGAAAGTACAACAAAGACACCAAATTTGACTTATGTAAATCAATATGATAAAATTACACCTAGAGCCAAAGCGCTTTTTGGAAAAACCAACATAAAGAAAGAGGGGCTTGAGATGCTCCAATTACCCAAACGGGCTGGTATCATCTACCCAATACTTCAAAAAGAAATTTCTCAAATGGATTTTTCTAAGAGGGGAGAGGAAAGAGTAACAGAGTTTTTAAGAGCCACCGAGTTTGAAAACGCAAGTGAAATCTTAAAAAATTCTTTGGTCGTGATTGAAGAGCAGAAAATAAGGTGCATAAAAACAAACGACATATTTCATGCACTGGAAGACAGAGGCATCAAGTGCAACTGGCAAGAATACTACCTTCAATTGCAAAGCGACTTTAGACGGTGGTGTCATTGCGAGGAAATCCGCAAAGTAGCGGGGAAGCCTACTGGTGCAAACGACCTGTTCCGCCTGTATACAATTATCTCAGGAAGAATGTAAATAAACAAATGTTGGTGGAGAGTTACTGGAATCGACAACCAGTAATTCTCCCAATTTTTTTGTTGTTATTATAAAAGTTTCCAAAAGAGGAAAATAGCGAAAATTATCCGTTTGCAGAAGAACGAAGGCTATATTATGTTGCACTAACTAGAGCAAAGGAAAAAGTGTTTACCCTTACGGTAAATAAACAAGAGTCAGAGTTTGTAAAAGAGTTAAGACAAAACTATGGACCAGAATTGCAAAAAGAGAAGTATACTTGCCCAATTTGTGGGGGAAAGTTAATCAGAAAAAGCGGAGTTTATGGAGATTTTTTCGGTTGTGCGAATTACAAAACAAAAGGCTGTAAATATACAAGAAAAGCAATGACCAAAGAAGAAGACTAAAACAAAAAACGAACGGAGAGCAAAACAACAGGAATTGCTTTTTCTCAAGTTTTATGGTATCTTAATTGACAAAGGAGAAACCATGGAAAACGAATATACCAAGATTTTTGAGGATGCAAAATTTCCAGATTTTATCGAAAAATACTTACATACAAAATCGCTAACTCGTCTAAAAGATGTAACACAATTTTGCGGATGTGATTATACCAAATTGTATCAACCACGTTTTTTGTATACGAGATACGACCATAGTATTGTAGTAGCACGAATGACTTGGCATTTTACGCATGATAAAAAACAGACGATTGTGGCACTTTTGCACGATATTGGAACACCTTGTTTTGCTCATTGCATTGATTATGTTTTTGGCGATTATATCAAACAAGAAAGCGCAGAAAAGAAAATTACAGAGATTGTGAAACAAGATGAACAAATGCTAGCCTATCTTGCAAAAGATGGGATTGCTATAAAAGACCTAGAAAATTTAGAACAATATCCAATTTTAGAAAACAAATCACCAAAACTTTGTACAGACCGCCTAGATGGTGTACTCCACACTTGCTACATTTGGCTTCGTACCCATTCTTTGGAGCAAATTCGAGAGGTTTGGGAAGATATGTGCGTTCTTACCAATGAAGAAGGAAAGCAAGAAATTGGATTTTCTAGTCCGAAGGTAGCAGAAAAGTTTAGTGAAATGGTACAAACCTATGCCAAAGAATTGCAAGGGAATACAGATAAATATGTTTCCAAATATGTATCGGAAATTGTAAAATTTTCCTTTCAAAAAAATCTTTTGACATTGGAAGACTTATACACCAAAAAAGAAGCAGAACTGATTGGAATCTTTGAAGAAAATTTTACTTCCTGGAAGAACTTTGAAACAGCAGAAAGGCTGACAAGAACCAATGAGGAACCAGAACATTTTTGTATTTCTTACCAAACCAAGAAAAGAAGTACAATCCCACTTGTGCGAACTGAATTAGGGGATAAGAGGATCACGAAGTTATCCCAACAATCCGAAAAAATATATGCAGATTTAGCCAGTTTCCAAGATACCAAATTTGCCTATATTCCAACTATATCCAAATGTGAATAAGCAAAAAGAGGCTTCATGGAAAAGCCTCTTCTTTGCTCTGGTTGGAGTATCAGTCCTTGCGGTTTGCCAGGTACAACTGGACAAAAAAGATAGACAGGTCCACAATACCAAGCAGGATAGCAGTTCTGGCAAAGTTCTGGAATTGTGTAACACATCCAGTCAGTATTAAACCAAAAAGTGAACCGCCAATAAAATGCTTAGACTGTTTCCAAGCCTCTTGGAACATATCCATGCCTCCTTATATTCATTCAGAGGCTTACACCTCCGAAAGATTTGACTTAGGGTAGGTGCAACAACTATGTTACAGAAATATTATAGCATATTTGGGAAAGTTTTACAAACTGAAAAAAGATAGGAATATAAAAAAGTTTATGATATAATAAAACAAATTAACCACAAAAGAGGGAATGGAAAATGAAGATCGAATTAGAAGTTGGAAATAAAATCGATATCAACGATGTCTATATGGTTCATTTAACAGACTTTTTTCCAAAAGGACATCGAATTTTGAGTACTTATGATGGAAATAAAATATATGATAAGAATCTACTGGGAGAAGAGATTATTGTTCGATTAGGAGAGGAAAGCAAAAGTGTAGTTGTTCCATCCCACCGAAACACCTGTCACTTTACCTTAAACACAGTTGTAGAAGCTACAAAAGATGGAGCAGGAGATTGGAGTGAGTGCTCGATGGCTGTTATTGAGCCATTTCAAGAACACCAAGCACAATTTTTGACCTATGGCGCAGGAGACTCGTTCACATGGGGAAGTGTGGACTTGAGTTCCGATGCGGTTATTATTGTAAAACGAGAAGCGTTGGAGCAAATTCCAGAAGAAGAAAGAGAAAGTTGGCATATTATTGTTAGTGATGAGGTAGATATTGCAAAAGCAGTTAGAACATACTTACAAGAGAAAAATATTCCAATGGTTCAATATGTCGATGAAGCAGGACATCAAATGGGAGAGGAATACCTATTAGAGGATAATTTGCAGAAAAGAGATAAAGCGATTAACTTTGTACGAAATAATACATTTGATGGAAAAAGTCCAATTACACTATCGACCGAAGAATTAGCTCAAATCTTAAATATTCAAAATGATGGGCAAAATCGTCCAGCAAGTATTCGACCAGAAACACATAGTTACTTGACCATACCAGAAGGCTGTATGGCACCAATCCAATTTTACGATTTAATGATAGCGAATGGCTTTACGATGAATGAAAATGGAGATATTGTGCTAAAAAGTTATAAGGAGATTTATGACCAAATGATTGCTTTAAGACAAAGCGAGAAGCAAGACGTCTTAGAAAATGCAAAAATCGAAACAATCTATACAACCTATATGGAGTATATTAACGAAAAGTCGTCAGAGGAATTAACCGAATATGAAAAAGCAATGTTAGAACAAGAGCGAGAAACAGTAGGAAGTTGGGATGCTCAAAGGAAAGAGAGTTTAACAGAAGCGGAGCAAAATGCAATCAATCGAAGAAACCAAAGATTATTGCAAATGAACCCGAAAGAATTAACACAAGCAGATTTAATAGTGATACGAGAGTTAAGACCACAGATTTATATCAATCAACCAGAAAGTAAGTATCAAATTGTTTATCAAGAGAGATTTAGCAGATTTATCATTTCACCAGATGATAATACGTATAACAATCCAGATGGAAAACTAGAAGAAGTATCGCAGCAAATTGCAAAAAAAGTACTAGGAAACACAGCAATTAGCGTGAATGAAAAATCAGAAGAATACTTCCTATCAAATGGAGCGATGCAAGACGAATATATTTTACCGCTGCAACCACAAGGCGAAAATGAGCCGTACGGAGCATATTATCGAAGAATGGAGAGCTATATAAATGGAATTAAAGCAATGATGGAAGGAAAAAATGTTGTATTCGGAGAAAAGGGGGCAGTGCAAACTCCAGAAGAAGAAACAAGAGCAACGATTACGATGGAGGAATTAGTGAAAATAGTAGGAAAATCCGAAAGCGTCAGAGCAGGCTCTATCTTAGCATTGGACGAAAGCGAAAAAGCATTGCAAAAAGAGCAAAAAACAAGAGAAGAAGGAGTAAGTTTGGATGATGAGTAATCAATATGCAAAAGCATATACAGAGATTTTAGAAATCTTGAAATACCTTCCCAAAAAAGAATACGAAAAAATTCCACAAAGTAAAATAGAGTTTTATGAGGAAAATCAAGATAAGAATTATACATATCAATTTGATATTACCAAACCAACTGCAGAAGTGACAATGTTAGACGAGACAAAAGTAATTATCATCAGCCTATTCCGAGACTTTTTTGCAAGTGAAAATCAAAAGCAGAAATTGCAAAGCCTATTACAAGCAAAAGAAAATGCGTATCAAGAGAAAATAAGAGAACAATATAAGGTAGAAGATATTTTTCAAAGAAGAGCACAAAAAAAGGAAGAAACGTACGCAGATATTTCGCTTGTTGTGGTCAAAAAATCAACAATGCTCAACAGGATAATGGAGAAAATTAAAAATTTTTTACGAATAGGTCGTCATTAAAATAGAATAAAAATGCTATACAAAAAGAAAAAGAAGTGATACAATACAAATCAAGATTAGAGTAGAAAATCCATCGTTAAGGATTAGTAGACGGGAAGTTGCTACTAAGGGAAAATGATATGCTCATTGCGTATGGTCTTTCGCATTCCGCTAATTAAGATTAAAGGAAGTAAGCACTTCTTTTCTTTTGACGCGGAATAAAAGAAAAGGAGGATTTTTTTATGTCAAGAAACAAAAAAATTACACTAGCAGCAATATTGCTTGCTATGCTTATTATTTTATCACGCTTTTTATCCATCAAAACACCAATTTTGAAAATCAGTTTTGCTTTTATTCCAACCCTATTATGTGCTATCTGGCTAGGTCCAAAGTGGTCTGTGCTATTAAATGTATTAGGAGATGTGATTGGGGCAACACTATTTCCAACAGGGCCATATTTTATTGGCTATACCATCAGTACAGCCTTAGCTGGGCTTATTTATGGATGCCTACTTTACCAAAAAGAGGCAGACACTTACACCAATAAGCAGTTCATTTTACGAGTAATCTTAGCCATTTGCCTTGTTGCCATTTTCGTAAATTTAGGATTAAACACCTTGTGGACGAGTATCACAAGTGGAAAAGCCTTTATGGTGCTATTGGGAACAAGAGTTATAAAAGAACTTATTATGGTACCAATCCGTATCGTGGTTATTCTACTAGTGGAACGAATGTTACGAAAACCATTTGACCAGTATATAAGGAGCCAAGCATGATACGAGTAGAAAATGTGAGTTTTGGATACAAAAATGCAAAAAAACAGGTACTAGAAAACCTAAGTTTTACGGTAGAAGAAGGGGAGATTGTTGCGATTGTTGGACAAAATGGCTCAGGCAAATCTACAATCGGGAAGTTAATTGCTGGTATTCTTCCTCTTAAACATGGCAGTATTCAAGTTGACGAACTAGAACTTTCCAAGAAAAAAGATGCAAAATCTATTTTTGAAAAAGTAGGAATTGTATTTCAAAATCCAGAAAATCAAATTATCTTTAACAAAATCCAAGAGGAACTAGCATTTTCGCTAAAAGGCATATCCCAAGAAGAAATGCAAACTAGAATACAGCAAGCTTTAAAAGAAGTAGGAATGTCTGGTTATGAAGAAGCAGAGTTATATACCTTATCTTTGGGGCAAAAACAACGCATTATGCTAGCGGAGGTACTAGCAAGAAAGCCAAAATATATTCTATTAGACGAGCCTACCACGATGATTGATAGCGAGGGAAAAGAAGCCATTTATGAGATTGTGCGAAACCTAAAGCAAAAGGGATATACCATCCTTTGGATCACAAACTTAGCAGACGAAATGCTTTTGGCAGACCGTGTCCTCATTTTAGACCAAGGGAAAATTGCGTGCGAAATTGCCAAAAAAGATTTGGAAAAAAGTCTTCCCGTTTTACAAAAGTATCAGATAAAAGCACCGTTGTTATTGCACCTATTAGCACAACTGCGAGAAGCAGGATTACCATTAGCGGTAGAAGATTTTACCGTAGAGGAAATTGTGAAAGCATGGAAGGAGAAAAACAAGTGAAAGATGTGATTAAATTTTTCGGATTTCTTCTGTACACGACCACCATTTTCTTTTTACCCAATCAAGCCTGGCTATTACTACTCTTCGCATTTCATATATTGTGTATGATATTTGCCAAAGTATCTTGGAAAAAAAGTATGATAAAAACGAGCAAAATCTTACCGTTTATTCTGTTTACTTTTATCGTAAATTGCTTGTTAGACGAGTGGAAAACTGCTCTTTGGATTGGCGTTAAACTTCTCTTGGTATGCCATATCACGGTCATTTATTCCGAAACAACGAGTATTATGCGGGGTAGCAGAAACGATACGAGTTTTATGTTCGCCACTCAAAAGATTGCACATCCAACCAGAAGAAATAAAGGTAATGGTATGTATTGCTTTATCTGCTATTCCAATCCTAAAAAAGGATTTAACCGAGGTAAAAGAAGCCTGCAAAGCAAAGAAAATAGAGTGGCGTGTAAAAAATATGCCAGTCATATTCGGTAAATTTTTTCTTTCGCTATTGCAAAAAGTAAATCAACTAGAAGAGGCACTAACCGCAAAAGGATATTCCAGCCAATAGGCGTGTTTTGCAATTTTTTCACAAATTCGATATAATGGGGAAAAAGGAGAGGAAATATGAAAGTAAATATCATTGGAAATGGCTCGATTGGAGCAAAATATATGAGTGCATCTACCTTGTTAGATGACCATGTTTTAGTAGATGTACCAAATGGAGTAACGAAGCATTTGAAAAATTTAGGCTATGATGTTCTTGCCATTGATACCATTTTACTAACCCATCTACATGGGGATCACTTTTTTGATTTGCCTTTTTTCCTATTAAATAAACTTTTCGAGAAAAACCACACGAAAATAACCATCGTAGGGCCAAAGGAAACAGCACAAAAAGTACAGCAATTAGTAAATTTTGGCTTTCCGAATAGTTGGGAGAAACTAAAGGAATGTTTTGAAATTGAGATGGTGAAATATGATACAGATACCATAATCCAATTACCAAACTTAAAAATAGAAACCAAAGAAGTGAAACACGCAGACTTCAAGCCAGCCTTTGGATATGTAGTAGAAATCGAGGGAAAAAAGATTGCTTTTTCAGGGGACTCTTGCTATTGTGAGGCAATCGAGTATCTTGTACAAGAGGCAGAAGTATCCATCTTGGATATGAGTATGCAAGAAAGTGGAAATGAAGCACATATGGGGTATACAGAGATACAAGACATTTGTACAAGATACCCAGAAAAGAAAATCATTGCAACCCATATGCACGAAAGAACAATCGAAAAAGCACTGGCTAACCCAATTCCAAACTTAATCGTGCCAGCAATCAATGAAAAATTGGAGTTTTAGAAAAGGAGAAAGTATGACTGACTTTGAAAAAGTGAAAAAATATTACCAAGACTTTGACGAGAAAGAACGATTGAAAAAAGATGCGAGTGGAAGACTAGAATACAAATTGACAATGAAACAATTACACGATTATCTTCCAGAAAAATCCAAGATTTTGGACTTGGGTGGAGCAGCAGGGGCATATTCTATTCCACTTGCAAAAATGGGCTATCAAATGGTGCTCGCAGACTTGTCAGAGGAATTGATTAAACAAGCAAAAGAAACTGTAACAAGTCAAAATATTTCGAATATACTTTCTTGTGATGTTGTGAATGCAGTGGATTTGCGTCAATATCAAGATGAGCAGTTTGACGCGGTATTGTTATTTGGACCGTTGTATCATTTAACTGAACAAGCAGAAAGACAGCAATGTATTTGTGAGGTTTCGCGTGTACTAAAACAAGGAGGGCGAGTATTTGCTAGTTTTATTCCATATTTATCAGGAAGTATTGCAATCTTAGACAGATATTTTCGTCATCCAGAACAAGTAAACAAAGAAAATTTACAAGAAGTTTTTTCTTCTGGTAAATTTAGAAATCAAGATAAGAATGGATTTCAAGAGGGATATTATCCAACAACAGATGAAATAGAAGAACTTTTTGCAGAGTTTCAATTTCAGAAAGAAAAAATACTTTCTATTCGAGGCTTTGGATACGAAAAGGAAGAACAAATTGATAAAATCGAAGATGAAGAAATGCTTCAGACAGTTTTGCAGTTAATAGAGCAAACTGCTACTTATCTGGAGATTGTAGCAATGTGTGGACATGCTATGTATATTGGAAGAAAAGGAGATAGGACTTAACACAAGTTCTATCTTTTTTACTCGCTTTATGATATAATGGGGAAAAAATAAGAGAAAAGAAGGTAATTATGAAAGTTATATTAGCATCTGCATCACCAAGAAGAAAAGAATTGATGGATATGATGGGAGTAGATTATGAAGTCATCCCAAGCAATTTTGAAGAAAAAAGAGATGAGAGTTTAGAAAGAACAAAACAAGTGGAACTTCTTTCCTATGGAAAGGCAAAAGAGGTATTTGAAAGAACAACAGGGAACCGTATTGTCATTGGTTCAGATACATTGGTATATTGCAATGGAAAATTTTATGGCAAACCAAAAGTAGAAGAAGTGGCAAAACAAATGTTACGAGAATTAAGTGGAAAAACACATGAAGTCATTACAGGACTAACGGTTTTCGTTGAAAAAGACGGAAAAGTAGAAGAAACAATCCAACACAATGTAACGAAAATCCATATCAAAGATATGTCAGAAGAAGAAATCGACCAATGGATTGGAACTGGAAAAGCACTCGATAAGGCAGGAGCGTATGCCATTCAAGAAGAATTTTGTGTATTCATTGATTTTATCGAAGGCAGTTATTATTCAACCATCGGCTTGCCAGTCCATCAGTTATATGATGTACTAAAAAAATATAACTAAGGGAAATGAAAATGGAAGAAAAATTAGAGAAAAACAAGGAATATGTGGTAGAAATTATTGACCATGGCTATGAGGGAGAAGGAATTGCAAAAATTGGTTCAGTTCCAATTTTTATTCCCAATGTACTAAAAGGAGAAGTGTGCAAAATTGTACTGGTAAAAGTGCTATCTTCGTATGCTTATGGAAAAGTCTTAGAATTGCAAAAGGTATCGCCAGACCGAGTGGAAGCAGATTGCAGTTGCAGTAAGCGATGTGGCGGTTGTGATTTAAGACATATTGCTTATCCACGAACATTAGAAATCAAGCGAGAAATCGTGCAAAACTTAGTGAACAAAAACTTACAGCAAAAAATAGAAGTGCAAGAAACGATTGGAATGGAACAGCCAGTATACTACCGTAACAAAGCACAATATCCTTTCGGAGTTGACCAAGAAGGCAGACCAACCATCGGCATTTTTGCTAAAAGAAGCCACGAGATTGTACCACTTCAATCTTGTCAAATTCAAAATGAGATTTCGCAAGAAATTGCCAAGACTGTGATTGCTTTTTGCCGTGAAAATCATGTGGAAATCTACGACGAAAAAACAGGCAAAGGAATTTTAAGACACTTGGTTGTAAGAGTAGGCTTTTCTTCCAAGGAAGTGATGTGCACTTTTGTCATTTGCCAGAAGAATGAAACGCTAGCAAGTAATTGGAGTAAAAAGAAAGAAGAGTTGTACCACAAACTGCAACAAGAATATCCGAACATTCAAACGATTGTAGAAAATGTGAACAACCAAAATACCAATGTGATTTTAGGAAATAGAAATCAGACTATTGTAGGAGAGGGAAAAATCCAAGACCAATTAGGCGAGTTTACCTTTGAGATTTCGCCGATGTCGTTTTATCAAATTAACCCTGTGCAAACGGTAAAGTTATACCGTAAAGCAATGGAAGAAGCGGAATTGCAGAAAGAAGACATTTTTTGCGACCTATATTGCGGGATTGGAACCATTGGCATTTTTGCCGCGAAACAGGTAAAGAAGGTCTATGGGGTTGAGATTATACCAGAGGCAATCGAAGATGCGAAAAGAAATGCAAGGTTAAACCAGATTGAAAATGTAGAATTCATAGCAGGAGATGTGGAGAAACTTTTTGGAGAATTACTACAAAAAGAAGGTGTTAAGCCGACTGTTGTTTGCGTAGACCCACCAAGAAAGGGAATTGATCAAACAACAATCGATAATATCTTAAAAGTAGAGCCTGAAAAAGTAATCTATATCAGTTGTAACCCTGCAACCATGGTGCGAGATATTGCAAAGTTAGAGGAAAAGTACAGCATAAAATCCATGACACCAGTGGATTTATTCCCATTTACGAAGCATGTGGAAACAGTAAGTGTTCTAACCCTTAAAAAATAAGCATTTCTTACATAAAATTATATATAAAAATAGCGATTTGCCACCCATTTGCCACCGAGAAAGTGAAGCGGGTGGCAAAATTATAAAAAGGTCTAGTAATTAGACCTTTAAAATTATATTATGAAGTTTTTGCAGCATTCTCAAATATATCAACAGTTTCATTTCTTAATGTATCTGTATTATGGACATAAGTTTGAAGTGTAGTTTCAATATTTTGATGACCAAGTCTTTCTTGAACATCTTTTACATTTGCACCATTTTCTATCAGTAAGGTTGCATGTGTATGCCTTAAAGAATGAAAATTGAATGCAATATTTAATTCATAATGTATGACTTTTGAAGGATATTTGAATGAATCAGTTGATACATATTGTCCATTTTCTCTTACACATACCATGTCTGCTTTTGGAAGCTGACATGGAATACTTTGTTCAATTTCTATTAGTCTGTAAATATCTTCACCTTTTTCATCTTTTTCTTTTTTCTTGTAAATATTTGTGTAATATTCACCATATAGTAAACGATTTTTATTTTGTTGCATTTTAGCTTGTTTTAATGCTTGATATAATGTGTCACCAAATTTTATAATTCTGTTTGAAGAATATGTTTTTGTACTTCCAAAATACCAAGCAGATTTTTCTTCTTTTTTACCTTTCTGTTTAAAAACTTTTCTAACATCAACACCATAATTTCTTTTTACAATAATTTTATTTACATCAATTGTTCTTTCTTTCATATCAATATCATCCCAGGTTAGTGCAAAAACTTCACTTATTCTTAATCCTGTATAATATCCAATCATCAATGGAATATAAAACTGATTAGGGTAGGGGAATCTATCAGTAATTTTTTTAAAGTCATCAGGTGTTATAATGTATCTTGTTTCACCTTTTGGTGTGTTATATTTTGGATATTTTATTCTATCACATGGATTATATTGAATGTAGTGCAATGGTTCAATTGCATAATTTAATGCACCTGAAAAAGTTGTTATAATACCTACAACTGAATTTTTTGCTAGTCCATTTAATTTTAAATCATTTGCAAATTCTTGAATTGTAGCAGAATTAAGTGCTTTTAATTTATACATGCCAAACCTTGGTTTTAAGTGATTTTCAATTATATTTAGATAATTCAATTGTGTATTATATTTTAAATTCATTTTGCAGAAATTATCAAACCAAAAGTCAAGATAATCTGAAACACTTATTTCATTGGGTTCAAATACTTGACCAGCATTGTTATATTCATTCATTGCTTTTGCAAGTTCTTGTTCCGCTGCTTTCTTCGTTTTGAATCCGCCTTTTTCTTTTTTCTTTCGTTTTCCATCAACTTTTCCTATGTCAAAATAGTAGTACCATGTACTGCCTTTTTTTCTTGTTCCACCTTTCATAAAATTATACCATCCTTTCATTGATTTTTTATTTGTGAAATGGTATAATCTAACTGACCATTTCACAAAGGTGATTGTTCGCACTTTCATTTTTGATTTGGTTACTTTTGAAATCCCTGGTACTGCAATACTAGGGGTTCATTTTTATTTTTTGTATTTGCTTTGTTCTGATAAATCAGATACATATTCAAGGGCTTTTTCTTTTCCTATTTCATTAAGTAAATTATAGTTTTCAATTAAGATAGCAGATTTAGAGCCATATTCTTTCTCGATATCATTTAGTAGTTTCACTTCAGTTGCAAGTTTTTTTACATCTTTTGATTTATCCCAATAATCATATCCCATTATTTCAAAAGGATTCATATTTAATGCTTTAGCAATTTTTTCAATTTGTTCTTTTTTAGGATTTCGTTCATTATTTTCATATTTTCTAATTGTTATTTCTGCAATACCTGATAATTTAGCAAGTTCTTTTTGAGTTAAATGTGCAGCTTTTCGTACTTTCCTTATTTTTTCGCCAATCAAATTCATCACCTCATAATAAGTATACTATAAAAAAATATATCTTGCAAGATACAAAAGTATATTTTTATATAAAAATTTTTATGAAAAAGATACAAAAAAGTATTGACTTATATAAAAGTATATGATATAAAATATTCACAGATACAAAAAAGTATCTAAAGAAAGGAGAATGTAAAAATGAAAATTGATGCTAAAAAGTTAGAAATTGCAATGGCAAACGAATGTATTACAAGAAATGAACTTGCAAAAAAAGCAAAAGTTGCAGAAGTGACATTGACAAAAATAAAAGCAGGTAAAAATTTTAAGCCAGTAACAATTGGAAAAATTGCAAAAGCTTTAAAAGTTAAAGTTGAAGATTTAATTTAATAGTGTTGCAGCACTTTAAATCTTTATTAAAAAAGTAACTATATCAAAGATGAAAGGAAGTAAATAGTATGAGTGAAATGAAAAAAGTACCTAATGGTATTTATAATGTAAAAATTTTAAAAATGG
>CANSOY010000020.1 GCA_947648765.1 uncultured Clostridium sp. | reverse complement strand
TATACCTGCCAAGATTATCAGTACGACTATTGTTACTACTCGTGCTTTTTGTTGTCGCTGTTGGCTTCCATGTATATTTTGTACACCTTTTGTGTATATTGTAGCTGTTGTACTTTTCTGTTTTGTATTTGAATATTTTTCTTGCTTTTTCTGTCGTAGGATTTTTGCAATATTTTATCCATTATTCGTGCTTTCACAAAAAAAGAAGTAAATGGTTTTGTCGTTCCATTTACTTCTTTCTTTTATATTTTGTATAGATAATTGTTTTTATCATAATAAATATGTACAATTTCTACTTCTTTTCTTGCTTCGTTTATGGTATAGATAACTATATAATTTTTTATTACAATTCTTCTATATTCTCTTTTATTTTTTCTTCCCACGATTGGATATCTTCGTGGGAAATAACTTAGTTTTTCCGTTCGTTCTTTCATTTGCTCCATCAATCGATTTGCTGAATTTGGTACTTTTAATTTTGGGCTAATTTATTTTTCTAATTTCATTACTGGCTTGCTTAGTAAAAACAATTACATAATCGTCTTCACTAAGGCTCATATTTTTCCTCCAATTCTCTAAAAACAATTTCTGCTGGTATCACTTCTCTGTTTTGGATTTGTTCTTCTGCTTTCTCAAACACATCTTCTAAATGCTTTTCAAACAATTCTCGGTATTGTTCTCCACTCATAATGACAGCATCATTTTTTCCTTCTCGTTTTAGGACAATTACTTCTTCAATATTCTCATTGGTTAAAATATCCTTCACTTCCTGTAGAGTTGGCTCTTTTTCCATTCTGGTATCCCTCCTTCCTTTTGTATTTTTTTCTCCTATTCTTTTCCCAGTTAGTATAACACAGTTTTCGGTATTTCACACTCTTTTTGTCAAAAAAGAAGAAATAAATGGGAAATATTTTCCCTTTATTTCTTCTTTGTCTTACACTTCTAATAATCTTTTTTCTTCTTCAATACTTTCTCGGATGGCTTGTATTTCTTCCCTGTTCCAAAAGAAATTCATATCTTTTTGTGCTAAAAAATCTTCCATAATGGCGATATAGTGGGATTTCAAAAGTGTAGTATAAAAATCCGGATAAACTAATTCTTCTCGATAAGGCGAAGTATAAAATCTTTGGAAACGCTTGCACTCATCTGCTGTAAAGCATTTGAGCATCATTTTATTTCCATAGATGGTTTCTTCAATCCATACTTTCATAATCCCTATCATTTTATCAATAATATCTACCACATAGCCGTTTTTGTCCTTCTTGTATTCTCGAATAATCGCATACATTACTGGACCAACGCTCTCTTTTAGTTTTCTTTCGTCCTTATCCTCTATCTTCTTGAATAGAGCAGTAGTTTCTTCTGAATAGGCCTTCATGGATGCAATAATTTCATTTCCGGTATATTCGCTAAAATCGTGGAAACAAGATTTTAATAAAATTTGGTCTCCATCAATCTCTTCCCCTTGCTGGGTTAGCCAATCTGCTAAAAGTACACACATAACGGTATTGATATAGATATGGTACAGTACATCTTCTTCTACTCTTAAATTGGTTTGCGAATAGCGATATACTTCTCTTAATTGAAAAGCAATTCCTGCTAGGCTATCATAGTCTTTTAATACTTCGTTCTGTTGTAAATACTCTTGTAATTTTTTTCTATCTTCCAGTTGTTCTAAAATACCTGGTAATTGGAATTGAATATCTGCTATTTCCTCATCCTCTATTTTGTTTTGCATCGTTAAGATTTGCACTTTTTTACGAATTGCCTCTACTGCTAGGAAGTTCCCTCTTTTGTATAACTGCATTAAAATCCATAAATCTGCTAATTGCTCAAAGAATAGGTAGATTTCTTCGTTTTCTTCTTCTACTAGACAGATTTCCAGTTCTTTTAGATTTCGGCTAAGATAGGCAATCTTTTCTTTTACCACTTGCTGTTTTACTTTATGATAAGACTTTAATTGCTTTCCATCTTCCATCTCTACGCCAATATTGCCAGTTGAAAAATGAATTAACTGGGTCATAAGAGCATTATGTACCATCCCATCTGCTGCAATCTTTCCAGTTGTTTTTTCTTGCCATTTGAAATAGAAATAGATGGCGAGCATGGTTCCATGAATAGTGGTATATCTGTCATTGATAATTTGCTGCTTTTTCACACAGTTTGCATCCATCGCATACAAATTGATTAAGTACATATCTTTGATTAAGTTTTGGTAAATCTCTTCTTTCAATTTTCTTCCCCTTTATATCTCTCCGTTTTTGATTGAGTCAAGTGCTTCTTTAGTTAGTTTACTTTTATCTAATTTTTGCATCATAAAGATAATGAGTCCTACGATTGCAAACGTAATTCCATAAACAAGCAAACTCATTTTCCAATCGCCCATTGCTAGATTTTCCCCTGCCATGGTGGATGAAATAACGGATGGAAAACGCATAAATGTAGCAATCGCAATAAATTTCCACGGGTTAATTGGTACTAGTCCACCTAGATACGTAAATAAGTCTTTTGGTGTTCCTGGGATAAGATATAGGATTATAAAAATCCATTCCATCTTTTTTGGGTTTTGAAATAACTTACTATTCTCTATTTTTTTCATTTTTTCTTCATTGCAAAAGGTATATACAAAGTTTCTTCCGCAACTTACGTACTAAAAATACAATCGCAGTGGTTATAATCCCGGCAGAAGCCAACACAAACACGGTTCCCCAAATAGAGCCATAACACATGCCTGCTAATACTTCTAATGGTTCTCCCGGCAAGATAATTAGAAAAATTTGAGCAAATTGAATGCCAAACAGCATTAACATTCCTAAAAATCCAGACTCGTCTACTTTTTGTTTGAAGGCTTGTTGTCCTTCTTGTGTACTAATTTGTTTCATAATTGGTGCTAAATAGACTATCATAGTGATTGCAATGGCAATTACAACAAGAAATAAAATTCCCTTAATCCATTTTGCTTTTTTTGTTTGATTCATCTTTTCTCCTTTATCTCAATTCGGTTTTCATGGCACTTAACATTTCGGAAAAGTCTTCATACTGATATTGAGATTTTTGATTGATTTCCCCTCTTTCTAAATCGGAATATTGGTCGCGAATAACAGCTACCTCTATTCCGGCACGGTTTGCCGCTTCTACACCAACCAAAGAGTCTTCGATTACAATACAATCGGTATTTTGCACACCCAAATCCGCCAAAATTTTCTCATAGATTTCTGGGTTTGGTTTCAAGTTTTTTACTGCACTTTTGGCATACACCCTCACAAAATATTCGTCAAAGTCTGCTACCTTGCGAATATTCTCATTTCTCGTTCGATAAATTTCAATTGTATGGTCGTTGGTGGTACTTGCAATGATTAGCATAAAACCTTTTTCTTTTAGGTATTGTAACACTTCTTTTGCACCTGGCTTATATGTAATTTTTTCTGCCAAGTAATGGTCCGCTATTTCATAGCGTAATTTTTTTATCTCTTTCTTTGATAACTGGGAGCCATACTTTTTACCTAACAAACCACAATATTCTAAATACATATCTTCGGCTTGGTGGAACTGTTTCATTGCTTCTGCCCTTTGTTTGCCCACATCTTGAATGGGAACATCGTTGGTACGAATACTCTCAATTAACTCTTCATCAATACAATTCCAGATCCCCATTGAGTCAATGAGTGTTCCATCTAAATCAAAAATAACAACTTTTTTTCCGGTTAGCATTTTGATATCCTCCCAACTAGCATCTATCATACCACGCTCCTAGTACAAAAGCAATCTCTTTGGTTGTGAAATCTTTGTGTCCTTTTTCTTCTTTTTTGTATAACCTTTCCAATTTTGGCTATTCTAATAGCAGGTGGTGATAAGTATGACAAGTAAAGAACTTTTGTATGTGGAAGATGCCTTAGGGCATGAAACGTTTATGAAGACTTGCAGTCAAAAGACCTCTGGTCAATTAACAGACCCTACTCTTTCAACTTATATTGGAGAGTTAGTGCAAAAGCATGAAGAGTTAAAAAATTCGTTCTTGAATTTATTATAAGGAGGAAGAAATGGAAGACAAGGAGTTAATGGAAAAAGAATTGTTAGTGATCAAGGGCGTTTGTGATTTGTATCTTCATGGAACAATCGAGTCTACAACAGCCGAAGTGCATAATGCTTTCAAATGTGCCTTAAATGAGTCTTTAGACATCCAAAACAAACTGTATAACTTGATGGCTGAAAAAGGTTGGTACCAAACCGATACGGCAGAACAACAAAAGATTGACCAATTAAAGCAAAAATACGCAGCCCAGTAGAAAAAGCAAGCAAATGCTTGCTTTTTTAATATTCTTTGATCTTGTATTCTACTAAATCGTTATTGTCATATACAAATTTTGCAGAGAAAAATGGTACACCCTCTGCCATTTTGGCTAGGAAGAGTTTATCTCCTTCCCATAAGTTGAGTTCCATCATTTTGTCTTTTTCAACCCATTGTAAGTCCCCTTCATTGCAATTTTCTCGCATTTTTCCGGTTACTTTGCTGGCGATAAAAACATACATATATTCTGTTTCCCACTCTGCTGATACATAAGTTACAATACCTCGTAACTGGTATTCTTGTAACGTTAGTCCTGTTTCTTCCCAGACTTCACGAACCACACATTCTTCTGGACTTTCTTGTGCCTCTAGTTTTCCGCCTACTCCAATCCATTTTTCGTGATTGACATCTTTTTTCTTTTTCGTACGATGGAGCATTAAATATTTTCCATCTTGTTCGATATAGCATACCGTTGAAAGTATCATAGGCTCTCCTCCTTATAGATAATGCACAATTTCTTCAAACGTATCATAACCGCTTTCTGCGTTGATATGTCCTGCTTTTGGTAATACCACTTGCTCAGTGGAAATGATATCTGCAAATTCTTTTTCCACTGCTTGTGGCACATATGGGTCATTATCTGAATAAAAACAAATAATTTCTTTGGCGTATTCTTTTACTTCGGCTAATCGGTTTGTATACATCGATTGATTAACCGTATCATATGCTTCGTCAATTCCAAGATATTGATTAAATCCGCACACACTAATTAGTTTCTTAATATTACGCTTTTTCTCGATTAAATACTTACTAATAAAAACAGGTGCAATACTATGGGCAATGATAACCGTATTTTCGTTGACAAGTCCTAGGTTATCATAATAGGCAAGTAGATTGCTCCAATTCTCATAGTTTTGGTAACCTACTCCAATCGGAAATTGTGGTACATACACACTTTTCCCTTCACTGGTTAAAAAATCTGAAAGCCAACTAAACCAGTTGGAAAATGGGCTTCCAAAAGAACCATGGATAATGAGATAATTGGTAGTGTTTTCGTTCATTTCTTTTTCTCCTTTACTATTTATTTTCTCGATACCATTTTGCAAACACAGTCATCGAGTCAACCGAGCGATATGGGATACGGTTTTCTCGTTCTTCCTCTGTCATTTGTGCTAATGTTTTTTCATAGCCATACGGCTTGTAGATATACCAAAGATCAGACCATTTTTGCTTAGTATCTTGTCCTAGAATTTGTGTTGCTAGTTTTCCTTCATGCCCACCCATAAATTGGCGGAGTTCTTTTCCGTCATAATACGACAAACACTCAGTAAACTTGCAGGTTCTATTTTCTTTCCCTTCCATCAATCGTAAAATTCCTTCAATCCCGATTGTATCTAATGCAAAATTGACAAATGCTTTTGGGAAGCCACCTAATGCGTCAATCCAAAAACCACAGTCTAAAGAAATACACGGTTTTTTTACTAAGCGGTAGGCTTCTTCTACTTTATATTTTGAAATGTACTGAATATCTTCGCTACGTGGCTCCTCTAATTCATATTCATATAATTTCCAGTTAATCTCGCTAAATTCTTTTTTCGCAAATTCAATCTTTCCCGGATTATGGGTTACAAAAACAATTTCCTCCATCTTATCCCTCTTTTTCATTTTTAACACGGTATTTTAATTCCAAATACGAATTTTCTAACTGGTTTACTTCTAGCAGTTCTAAGGCTTTTAATTTTCCTAATTCTGCCACAGAAGAAATAGCTTTTCCGTCGAGCAAGGTATTGGTGCTCTTTCCTCCAACGAGAAGTGGTGCGATAACAACATGGACATAATCTACCAAACCTTGGCGTACCAATTCATTGTTTAGCGTTCCGCCGGATTGAATGGTAAGGTAATCTACCCCATATTTTTCGCCTAAATCTTCCATCATTTTACTCATATTCAGTTCGTCATAATATACCATTTGCAAGTTGTCTAATTCTTTGGTTAAACGGTAGGCTGGATGGTTTTTATTGTTGGTTACTAAATACAATTTCTGCACCCATTGGCACAAATAGCGGACACCACTTTCTTGCAAATGTGGTTTTCGGTCTAAGATAATAAATTGACAAGGGGATTTTGCTGGCACTTCTGTTCTATCGTTTACTCCAATTTTCGCCATGGTTCGTCCTGTGTTAAAGGAATACAAATCTGTGGTCTGCTCAATTTCATAATATTGATGTAATCCTTCTTTAACCCCATCAATTTGGCACCAATCACGGTCTGCATCAAATGTGTCATTATCTCCACTGTTAATTTTCCCATCCAAGGACATTAACATAAACAAAGTGGTAACTGGTCTACTCATTTATCTATTCTCCTTATTGAAAATGATATTTTTCTTTGATAAATTGATATAACTCTCTTGCTCCCTTGCTCAATTCTGCTTCGTCTAATTCTCCATTTTTGTATCTTTCATAACCTAAGTTTTTCTCTGGTTCTGTAATTTGGAGTTCGCCACTTTTTAAGGTTCCTTTGTAGGCTAGATACACCCATGCTTGGTCTTTACCTCGTTTTTCGTCAAAGGTTTTCGCATAGGTAGATACCACAAATTCGTCAATGGAAATGTCTGCTCCTTGACCAACTTCTTCGGTAATTTCTCTTCGTAATGCGGAACGGAAATCTGGGTCGTCTGGTTGTACTTTGCCTCCAATGGACTCTAGTTTTAGCCTTTCATCACTACAACCAGGTCCTCTGCGTTGGAAAATGATACGTCCTTCATTATCAAAGGCGTACAAAATAACAGCTACTTTGTATTGGTCTTGCACCTCTTGATACCCCTGTAAAACCTCTTGCAATTCTTGGTTATCTTTTACTTCTTGTGAAAATAATTTCATGTAGTACCTCCTTTATTCCATTTCATAATTTTGAAGTTGCTCGATATATTTTTGGATATTTTCATTATTGATTTCTTCTGGTAAGATACTGCAATGCTCCATAATTTGCTGTTCAATTCCAAGAGCACACGCAATTAAATGGTTTGCCTTTTCTTCATTTGACCATACAGACAATGGTCGATTGCGGTAACGCACTTTAGCATCTTCTAATCTTTCTTTTAATCCAATAACACCATCTGGTGCTACTCTTTGGTCGCAGTAAGCACAAATTTTTCGTTCAAAATATGGCGACGCTAGTGTTTCCTCATTATTTCGAGAACGTTTACCATCTAAGATTTCCAATTCTTGTGCAGACAATCCCTCTGCTTTTCCAATGGCTAGGTTAATTAGGTGGTCATTGGTGCCATATTGTGCTACATATTTTTTTCGCATGGTTTGAAAGGTTGGGTTATCTGAAAAATCTTCTGGCATTTTCACTAAGTTTCCCATATCGTGTAGTAAGGAAACACGAATGACTGCCTTTTCTTGTAATGGCTCTCCTGTCCAATGGTCTAAAATATATTGGCTACACGCTGCTACTCGTAACATGTGCATTTGTAGATTTTCTGGTATGCCATATTTCGCATAAATTTCACAAATTTTCATTTTTTCTTCTACTTCCATAGTTCTCCATTGATATGTCGCGTCAATGCCATAATCACTGCATTTTGGATTAAATCCATTCGGGTTGTTATGCCATGGGTCAAAAACACTTCTCCCCCTGTACTTTTTCCAAGTTCTTCTTTAGCAAAAATACGGTCCATCACTTTGCCAAATTCCGTTTCCTGTGCTTCTGCAATATATCTATCTGGAACCGAAAAACCTTGGCTAATTCCAACACTTTGGTAACCATTTTTATCTTCTACCACGGCTGTATTGATCACAAACCAATCCGTAGATAACTGATTGTGCATTCCGCCTTCAATCGCAACGAAAAAGTCTGCTTCCACCTGATTTTCTTTGGCATAAACACGCAAATTCTTCACACGATTTTTGGCACCTTGGATAATTTCTTCATTGAGTGGTTGGTCCTGTACTTCAGAAGGTACTGGAATTCCTTGAATTTCAACATCTTCCCAATATTTTTCAAAAGCTTCTTTGGTGGCTTGTATTTTTCCTGGATTTTTCGTTCCAATTAGTATTTTCATAATTTCTCCTTTTCGCCCCATCTTTGGCAGTTGCAAATTGGTGCTAAGTTGCGGAATTTAATTTCTGGCATTGCAATATCTGGTACTTGTTCTATGGTAATATTCTCAAACAGTTGAATATCTTGTTGTAGGCTGGCATTTGGTGCTTGTTTTAATTGTTCCATCACTTGGTCTTCATTTTGAACAAACAAGTCTTCATAGGTTATGACATTTTGGTAAATCCCTTGTTTCGTAATTTCTCCTAAAAATCCCATCATAAACGTATCTTCTTTGGTATGGCAATAACGGTCAAATTCGTGATTGATTTTTACCACTAGTTTTGCCGTTTCTTCGGTTGCTAGTCCTATTTCTGGAACGCCTTGTTCATTTGGATAAACCGTTAAATCTTCTACAATTCGTGCTACATCTTCCATCGTCAAAGATTGCATCCAATACAACCCATTTAGAATAATACCATCGAAACGGTCTGCACATAGTTTTGGTCGTTCTAAATCCACCAAACTATATTGCTTAAAGTTAATGATATCTTCAATGGCAATTCCATCTTCTTTTAGGCATTGTGCTAGGTAGGTATCTTTTCGCAAGATTTCTTCTGTTTTTTCTTCGGTGTTTTCTTGTTTGACATAGTCTTTGTTCATATAGTCGATAGCATGTGCAAAACATGGTGTTGCAATATCATGGAAAAGACCTGCTAATGTCATTTTCTGATCTTGACTTAATTTCCAAGTGATTAGACTAACCGTTAAAGAATGGTCATAGCGAGAAATTCTTTCCGGGAAATTGAAAATTGCTTTAGACGCATAATCCATCCCGCAAAAATACCCCACCTTTTTCAAGCGCAACAGGCTTGGCGTTTGTAGATATTTTTCTAGAAATTCTGGTCGATTTTGATAGCCCAGTAAATTTTTATATTGTTCTAACTTCGTTCGTACTTGTTCCATTGCATTCTCCTCTTTTTTCTTCATGCCTATTCTATCGTATTTTCTCGAAAAAGAAAAGAGTAGAAAGATAGTTTTCCACTCTTTTCGTCGTTATTTCTTTTTCCAATCATTTTTTGCCATTGCAAAAATTCCTGTTAAAATTAAGATTAGGTCTCCTAAAACTAAAAACCAGCTTTGGTAATACAGATAATACATACCATAGAAAATTCCAGTTGTAATGCCAGAAAAGCGTACATATTTCATATTTGGTTGCCATAAGCAGTAGGTACGAATTGCAGAACCTATCGTTGGTAATAGCGAAATCGGTCCATTCCATGTTAGGATACAGTTTCCTAGGATAACTCCTTCAAAAAGAAGTAATAGGACAAAATATACCGTTTTGCTAAACTTCTCTTTTTGAATGAACAGCATGGTGCGAATTAAATTCATTAGGTTTAAGACGGCTCCTGTAAAGGCTCCTATCACAAAACTATACATGGCTTCAAAAAAGCAATCCGCCGCTTGGACGGTCAAAGATAATTTTCGTTCTTTGATACAAATACTAATCACTAATGCAATAAATGCGAGTATACTAAATAGCATAATCATTCCTTCTTTTGTTTCTATTTTCTTTTATACCCAATTACGGATAAATTTCTCATTAAAGGTATATTGCACTGCTGGTCGATAGGCAGATTCTTTGACTACCTTTTTTGTTTTCTTGACCATCGGTGCTATTTTCTTGCGGAAATTGGCTGGAATTAGTTTTTTATCTAAAATCACTTCATACACTTGTTGGAGTTCAGAAAGGCTAAATTCCTTGTCCAAGAAACTAAACGCAATATTCGTATTTTCAATTCGGTTTCGCAAGCGTTTAATTCCAGTATGAATCACTTTAGCCGTTAATTCGTCTATTTCTGCTTTTCCCACTACATGATGGCAATATTCAATATTTTCTCGTTCTCTTTTTATTTCGGTATCCATCGTGTAACAAATTTCTTTTTGTGCATTTTGCAATTTTACTTGTTGCGTACTTGCCTGTTTTTCATTAGTAATCTGGATATCTAGGAAAGAATAGTTGGCTGGCATTTTGCTTGTTTTCTTTTGATGGATAATTCCAAGATAACTGACCGTTAATTCCCTGGTTTTCGTGTAATATGCTGGCTCGCCCCAGGTATATAACTGCTCAATATAAAATTGGGAGGTTTGAAAAATTTGCTCCATTTTTTCTTCGGCTAGTTGCTTGATGGGCGTCTGGTTATCGATGGGAAAAGCAGGAAATTGGTTGTTTTCGTCCAATAGCAGTTGTAACTTTTTTTCCGGTAATCGACGGACATCTTTTCTTTCCGCTTCTTCCATGCGGAAAATAATAAGATTGCCTTGTATCTTCATTTTCTTCCTCCCTTCTAGATTATTTTCATATCTCTTTTGCTAACTTACTGGCTAGCCCAATATATTTTTCTGGTGTAAGTTGTAACAGCATTTGCTTATCTTCCGGTGAGATTTCGGTTTGTTGCACAAATTCATAAATCGCCTCTTGCGAGATATGTTTTCCTCTGGTTAAGCCTTTTAAGATTTCGTAGGCATCTGCATAACCATTTTTTCGTAAAATGGTTTGGATTGCTTCTGCTAATACCTCTGACGTTTGTTCCAATTCTTCTTTTAATTTACTTTCATTGACACGGACTTTGTTCATTCCTGCTACCAATTGTTTACTCGCAATGACTGAATATGCCACTGCATTTCCAATGTTACGAAGCAATGAAGAGTCACTTAAATCTCGTTGCATTCTTGAAATTGGTAGGTTTCCAGTTAACACCTCCATCACGCCATTTGCCATTTTCAAATTTGCCATCGCATTTTCAAAGTTAATGGGATTGATTTTATGTGGCATAACCGATGAACCTACTTCTCCTGCGACATTGGCTTGTAAAAAATATTCTCGGCTAATATAGAGCCACATATCTTGTGCAAAATCTTGCAAAATGTTGTTGGTGAGCATCATTTCGGTAAAGATCCAGCATAATTGGTCATGTGGTTCAATTTGCGTGGTATATGGGTTATATTGCAACCCAAAACTTTCGACAAATTCTTGTGCTACTTTCTCCCAGTCAACATCTGGGTATGCAATTTTGTGTGCATTGAAATTACCGACCGTTCCATTCCATTTTCCTGCTACTGCCTCTTGCGAAAGTCTTGCTAGCATTTTTTCCAAACGATACGCAAAGTTTGCTAGTTCTTTCCCCACTGTGGTTGGGGTAGCATTTTGCCCATGGGTATGGGAAAGCATTGGAATACCAGCATATTCTCTTGCTTTTTCAGCCAATCGTTCTTGTACTTTTTTGGCATTTGGAAGATATACCTCATGTAGTAATTCTTTTTCCATTATCCCATAAGCAATATTGTTAATATCTTCTGATGTACAAGCAAAATGGATTAGATGGTTATATTTTGCGAGTCCTTTTTCAGCTAATTTTTCGTTCAAAAAGTATTCGACTGCTTTAACATCATGTTTGGTTGTTTGCTCGATTTCTTTGACTCGTTTGGCACCCTCTAGGTTCATTTCTTGAGCAATCTTTTCTAAGCCATCTCGTTCTTCTTGGCTTACCGTATAGCCAATTTCTGGCATAGTCAGTAGTTTTTTGAGCCATTGCAATTCTACCATCACACGATTACGGATTAAGTGGTATTCGCTAAAGTGTTCTGCTACTTCCTTGGTTAATTTGGTATATCTACCATCGATTGGAGAAATATGACATAATTCTTCTTCCATTCCTACCTCCTAACAAATTATCATGGAGTCGCGGGATGCTCCAGTTCCAATGAATTTAATTGGTACCCCAACAAATTCCTCGATACGGTTTAGATATTTTTTCGCGTTTTCTGGTAAGTCTTCTCTGGTTTTGATTTGGCTAATATCGCCAAAATTTCCATCAAATTCTTCGTAAACTGGTGTGCAGTTCTCTAATTCGTCTTCATCCAATGTGAAGTTTGTGCTAATTATGCCGTTTTTTTCATAACCAACACATAATTGGATTTTTTCGAGTTTTCCAATCGTGTCCACATGGTTGATAGCAAGTCCTGTTAAGCCATTGACCATTGCTGCATATTTTAGAGCTACTAAATCTAACCAGCCACAACGGCGTGGTCGTTTGGTCGTGGTTCCGTATTCATGTCCTAATTCTCGAATGGTGTCTCCCATTTCATTGTTTTGCTCCGTGATATATGGACCTTCTCCCACACGAGAAGAATATGCTTTTAGCACACCATATACCTCGCCAATGTATTTTGCTCCAATGCCAGAACCTGTGCACATTCCCCCAATGGTTGGGTTAGAAGAGGTAACAAATGGGTAACTACCAAAGTCGATGTCTAATAAAGTAGCTTGTGCTCCTTCACATAGGATTTTTTTATCTTCCTCAATGGCTTGATGGAGCAAGGATACTGTATCTAAGACATACGGTTTTAAGATGTTTGCATATTCGGTATATTGTGCTAGCACTTCTTCTACCTCAATTTGTGGGTACTGGTAAAGTGCAAAGATCGCATTTTTGTTGACGATATTGCGACGTAGTTGTTTCTCAAATGTTCCACTGACTAAATCTCCCATACGAATTCCACAGCGTTCAAATTTATCACAGTAGACTGGACCTATTCCTCTGGCCGTTGTTCCAATTTTATCTTCTCCTCGTAGTTCTTCTTGCAAACGGTCCATTTGTACATGGTATGGGAAGATGACATGAGCTTTATTGCTAATTCGTAGGTTGGCTACCGAATAGCCATTTTCTTCAATGTTTCGCATTTCCTCAATTAGTACTTTCGGGTCAACTACCACTCCATTTCCAATAACTGCTGTTGTTCCGTGGTTGAGTATACCGGATGGGATTAAGTGAAATGCAAATTTTTTGCCATCAATTTCAATCGAATGTCCTGCATTATTTCCACCTGTACAACGCACGGAAAAATCTGCATTCTGAGAAAGGTAATCAATAATTTTTCCCTTTCCCTCATCTCCATAAAAACTTCCTAACACAACATCAACTTTCATAAATACCTCCTATACTTATTATTTTTTTGATACTAAGTCTTTCATTTGTATTATATGGATGTTTTAAGGCTTTGTCAATGAATTCTAACTCTTTTTTTACAAATTTTTTGCATATATTTCGCAAAGGCATTTTCTCCATATTGCTCGTCAAACTTTGCGATTTCTTTTTCGTAACAGATATCATCCATATACATATCCAATAACTTTTCCTTCCCAATTTTTTCTTCTAGTTCTTCCACAATTCCTACGATATTTTTATAGCATTCATTGAGCCAATATTTCCTAATTTGTCCATTGGCATCTTTTTCGGTATATTCTGGTTTCTTTCCATTAATACTAGCTGTAAAATACTGAACAAATGCCTCTTCTAATAACGCAATTTGAATTTCTTCTCCCAAATATGTTTCATACTTTTTCGGTACTTGCTCAAACTTACTGTTTTGCTTTTGGATAAAATGAAAAATTTCATGCTCCAAAACATACTGAAATTGCTTGCTATCTGGTATTTCTTTGAAAAATACAATGTAATCTTGTTTGCTCGAAGCCAGATAGGGACTAAGATTATATTCTCGCTTTACTTCTTTTAGTTCCGCTAATCTTTTGAAAATACGGTTTCGATATTTTTCTCCATAGGTCTTTTGAAATTTGCGAATGAATTCTTGTTTTCCCGCTTCAATACGGTTTTCCCAGTTTTTGTTTGGTTCCATTTTTCCCTCCTTGGACGAAAAAAGAGGAGTTGGTACACTCCTCCCTTTTCCAATATTTACGTTCTTTTTGGTAATCTACTGTAATAGCAATAATGGCCACAAGCCATAGCAGAAATAATGAGTTTAACCATGTACCTCACCTCCTTCTATTTTACAATTTTGGTCGCTTGCATATTGCTTGCCAGACAAACTGTCTGCTATCCCTCTGCATCCGCCTCTACACACATCTAATTTGGCACAATTTTGGCATTTTCCAGTAATGTGTTGTTTAATCCCTCTCAACTTTTGCAGTGTTTCATTTTCTTGCCAAAGTTTGGCTAAGTCATCTGTTAGCATATTTCCAATTTTATATTTTTCATTGGTTAATGCAGCACATGGATAAATATCTCCATTTGGCGCGATTGAAATTAACGTATGCCCTGTTGGACAACCAGCGGAATGAATTCGATTTTGCTCTTCTTTGGTCAATGTTTTGCACAAGTTAGACACAGAAGAACAATCGATGGTAACTTCTAATTTTCCTTTTCTTCGACAAATCTCATCAATTACTTTTGCATAGCGATGGTACTCTGGTACTTGTTCTTGAAAAGTTGGTAAATCAAAATATCCTTGCTTCAATTTAATAATGGTTAATCCGTCAAAGTTATTATCCTCTAGAAAATTCATAAATTCTGCTAAATCGTCCATATTGTTGTTGGTTACTACGGTATCGACCCCAACGATAAAACCATATTTTTTGAATAGTTTGGCTGTCTGGATGACTTTATCAAAACTTCCTTTGGTTCGATATTTCTCATGTACTTCTTTTCGATAAGAGTCTAATGAAATTTGTACTTGTGTTAGTCCTGCCTCTTTTAACTCTTGAACCAACTTTTCAGATACTTGATAGCCATTTGTTGTTAGATTACAGGCAACCTTTTTCCCTGCGATATATCTTACCAGTTCTACTAGGTCTGGTCTGGTTGTTGGCTCTCCTCCCGTAAGCCCAATTTGGAAGGTTCCCATTTCCACTAATTTATCAATCATTTTTTTGTAATCTTCAGTTGGCAAACCGTTTTTAATTTGTCGATGGACATTTTTTACAGAGCAATACTGACAGTTCATATTACAAGCATGGGTAATGGCAAGATGGGCAATAATCGGGCCTCGGTAAACTGGCTTATCGTCTTGACTGTTTAGAATACGGTCATCAAAATAAAGTTTTTCTTCATTTGGTATGTAGTTGTGATACTTTAGTAATCCAATATCGGCTAATTCTCGGATAAAATCTGGTGCCTCTGTCGGCAATTCTTCTAGACTTGCATATTGCTGTAACTGACTTTCCAACTCGAGTGGTATCATAGCCACATGCCCTAATTTATTGAGTAAATAAATGCCATCTTCTCTTTTCTCAATATTTCTTAATTCTTGATACATTTCCGTTTCCTCCTATTCTTCGTTTGCAAAACAATATGGTTCTCTTGCTTTGAAATCTCCGCCATAATAGTATTTGTTGGCGATACATCCACCATTGCAAGCGCTATTTTTGTTGCATTTATCACAATACTCGTTTTCTTTGTTCTGGGAAAATTTTTGACGTAACTCATTTGCTTGTTCGGATTTCCAAATTTGTAGCAAACTGTTCTTTCGCACATTGCCGGATGGGAATACTGAGGAAAGAACATGGCACAACATCTCCATTTGGTTGTACTTCCATCGTATTTTGTAGAGCCTCACATGTATATTTCATACTTAAGGTTTCAAAAGTAGTTCCCAGTCCTTCAAATAACTCACTGGCACCAAACACCGGTCTAATTTGAAAGTTCGTTTGATATCCTTTGGCTAACAATTCTTTAACTTTTTGATACATTTGTAAGATAAACATACGATACGCTTCTTTGGAAAGCATCATTTCCTTATCTGCTCTTCCGATTGGGCAGACTGGAACAATGGTCTGATGGCTAATTTTCAGGTCGGCTAATACTTCCATAAGTGCTAATAAATCTTGCGGATTATCTTTGGTTAAGGTAGATTGTACGCGAACTTCAATTCCCTGTTTTTGAAAATTCTGAATTGCAGTAATTGCTTGCTCATAAGCACCTTTTTTGCCTCGAAATGTATCATGAAAACCGGCTAACCCATCTAAGGATAGTTTTGCCATATGAAGTCCTGCTTGTTTTAAGTCCTTTGCCAGTTGCTCTGTAATTAAACTACCATTGGTTGTCATGGTAATTCGTGGAATACGTCCTTTTACATAACGAATATAGTTTAGCAAGTTCGGATGGATGGTTGGCTCGCCTCCTGTAAAATTGATTTTTAATAATTTCATTGCAAGCATTTGGTCAAGTAACGAATAAATTTCGCCATCTGTTAAGTCTGTTGCTTTGGCTGTTTTGGAGTTATTTCCACAATGTTTACAATGATAATTACAGCCAGAAGTGATACCAAGTGTTAGATAGATTGGTGTTGTGGTATGCAATGTACTTTTTTCTTGTAATTCTTCTGCATACTTCTTTTGTGGAACCAAGAATTTCTTTTCTATGAATTTCTGAACGCTTTCTGGATTTTCCACCTCGTAAGAATGAACTGCCTCATAAAATATTTTTCCTTTTCCTGCTAAGTCCGTTATTTTTTCTTTGGTTTGGTACTTGCTGTTTAGGATATATATCCCGTCTTTTTCATAGCGGATGTGCGTATGCTCCTCTTTTTCAAATTTCATTTTCTTCTCCTTTCTTTGTGTATTTTTTACGCATTTATCTGATTTTTTTAAGAGAGTTCCCTCTCCTAAAAAATATCAATCGCATATTCGTCTTTGGTAATAAATTTATATAGATTGGCTGGTCTATGTCCTTTCATGTCTTGTGTTAATCCTGTATTTTCAATTAGTCCGAAGTTGTAAAAACTTCTTTCGGAAATTTCTTCGGTCAAACTGTCTGTCTAAAATTGCCTCATATACCTTTTGCAATTCTGGCAACGTAAAATATTTTGGCAATAACGATTTTACAATCGTACTTCGCATAATCTTATGCTTGATGGTTTCAATCGCTTCAAGCAAAATCTCTCGATGGTCATAGGCAAGTTCACTTGGTACATCTCGCAAATTAAACCACTCTGAATTTTGTGTTTTTTCGGTTCTTTTCTTAATTTTAATATTCTCACTGTTGACAATACCAATATATCCAACGGCTATCATACGCATTAACGGAGAACGATCTGGATCACTAAACGTGTGAAACTGCTCAACATAGATACCATCAACTCCTGTTTTTTCAATCATTTCTCTTTTGATTGCCGTTTCACAATCCTCGTTATTATATACTGCTCCACTTGGAAGCATCCATTTATCTGGATATGGTTTATTACTTCTTTGAACAAGTAGTACTTTGACTTCTCCTTCTTTTACCGTAAATAAAGTACATACCACATGAATTCCTTGATTTTTGTATAGCGGATTGTTAATATCCATTTTTTCTCACCTCTTTGTGTATTACATACACATTATATCTCTTTTTCAATTTTTGTCAAGCACTTTTTTATTTTTTCTTTATTGACATTCTTTTTCGATAATTTCTTTGTATTGTTTTACTAGCATTTCTAGGCTTTCTTCTGTGATGTGCTCATTTACTTCATGTGCTGTTACAGGACCTGCTCCTAATATGATATTCTGGCTACCACTCGGCAAGAAGCTGGCTTCTGTTATGAAATTGCAAGTCTTTTGGTCTTCCTCTGTTGGCGAAAAAAATGCAGATAAATAATTTATTTCTTGCACATTTGCTTGATATTTTTTCTGCAAGTTTTGTATTTTTTGTCTAATTTTTTCTTCCTCTGCTTTCCCGATTGTACGGAAATCCACTAAAAATTCGCAGTAATCTGGAACTGAATTGATGGCACTTCCCCCTTGGATAACCCCTAAGTTCATGGTCGTATATGGAATTTCAAAATGGCTATTCTCTTGCTGTTTAACTTCAGTTTCGTAAAACTCTGTTAATTCGTTAATCAATCGAACTGCCTGCATAATGGCATTTTTCCCTTTATTGGGTGTACTGGAGTGTGTTTTGATACCACAAAAAGAAATCTTATATTCCATAAGACCTTTACTCCCTACAATCTTTTCATTATTCGTTGGTTCCCCAAGGAGCATTATTTGTGGGAAATTTTTTTCATAGGCAATTACTTCTTGTATTCCTGCAAACCCAATTTCCTCATCATAGGTAAAATACAGTTTCATTCCTTTGGAACATTTGCTAAAATCTACTTGGGAAATAGCGGAAAGGATAGCTGCTATCCCTGCTTTCATATCGCAAATACCAAGTCCATATAACTGGTTTCCTTGCTTCGTAACAGAAAATTTTTCATAATCCCATCCATTGGTATATTCCACAGTATCGGTATGTCCTAAAAAGCCGAGTGCCGCTTCTTTCTGGTTCTTCATAATCAGGATTTTTCCTCTTTTTTCCGTTTGAAATCCAAGCATTTGTAATGTGTTTTCTAGGTAATCTAATATCTGCTTATTTTCTTTATCTTTTATGGTATTGTATTGGACTAAATTTTCCAAAATTTCTTTTACTTCTACCATACGCTTCCTCCTATTCTCGTTCCATTTCTACTTGTTTCGGACTTGCCATCTGAATTCCCGCTTTCATATCTTCTCTTTTTAAGGCTCGTAAATCAATTTCCAAGAAAATATTTTGCATGGTTTCCAAAACCCCACTTACACGTTTTCTTTCGACTCCTTGTTGAGCTCCTGGTATTTGCTGAAATCCAATTCTTCTGGCAATTCCATAAGACATCGAACCAGTTTCCAAGGTTCGCATATATAGCCTATCATAGCCTAATTGCTTGGATTGCATGACACCATAAAGCATGAGTTGGTTTCCCACTCCTTTTCGGCGATATTCCCCGAGCACTGCTACATCGGCTAAATACATTACCTTTTCTCCTTCAAAACTGACTGGGTGTCCTTCTTGCCTTCCTCTTTCTAAGGCAATTAGTCCTACACAACCATCTTGTGTATATGCTCCATATAAATATCCGGTTTGTTGATATTTGATAAAAATTTCTTCTAATTCCTCTTCTGTATATTTTTCATTGTATGGTGGCCCAGAAAACACACGATACACACGCTTAAAATCTTCTAATTTTTGTAATTCTTGAATTTGTTCTCTCATTTTTCTTCCTCCTTTTTCAAACAGAAAATTGGTAAAAAAAGCAATCAAAAAAAGACTATTCCGTCGGATGGTATTTTCCTACGTATCTAGTCTTTTCAATCGATATCTTATCTTCAAACTATCTCGTAGGCACAGCACTTTTAGCCTGTACCTACTCATTGTTCTATGCGAGTAGTTACAAGCTCCTACGATGATGATGAAGTTGTTTGTTCAAAGATATTGCTAATTTCATTTTTTACCTCTTTTCTTTTTCGCATCCTATTATACCCGAAAAAGAGGGAATTGTCAAACAGTTCTGTGCTTTTAGGGAAATAGGAAGTTCACTTTTACATTTTCATATTCAGAAGCAAGTTCTTGCTTAATGGTTTTACTCTTTTCCATGAGCTCTGTTTTGTTAATCATTTCTTTTTTGCTGTCCACTTCAATCAAAATGCGGAAACTCATTCCTGTTTTATGAATATGGCAACTGCGAATTTCCATATCTTCTGGCAAATTCTTTTCCACTACTTCCTCAATCGAACTTTTGACATCTTCGTCTGTTACCACACCATTGGACAGTTCTATAAAGGCATTTTTGCATACCGTGATTGGCTCTCGGATAGTAAAAAGCACTAAAAATAGGGTAATCCAGAAATCTCCTGTGTAGAGTAGAAATGCAAATTGGCTATCTTCTGGAATAATGGATAAGAACAAAACACCAATTCCAATCGCTCCAGACATCAATGTATCAATTAAAGTGTTTTTTGCCTCTGCAGCTAAAATGATACTGGTTTCTTTCGTCTTTTTGTATTGTCTACGATAAAATCCATACAAGCAAAATCCCATCACTACCATCACAATTTCATATGGAATGGCTGGACCTACTTCAATCATTTCCCCTGTTCCATAACGAAAATATTCCATCACTTTTGCTGTTCCATTGGAAAGTGTATAGCCTAGCAAAAATAGGGTTAAAATGGATTTTAAGATCGCATACAAAGGCTCTAGCATAAATCTACCATGCGGGAATGCTCGACTCGTTTTTTTGCTCTGTTTGGAAATCACGACTGCAAGTAGACCAGAAAATACAGCAAGCAAAGTAAAATACGCATCTAAGAATAGTGCATCTATTTTGGTAATGCGATAAATAACAACACCCGCAATACCCATGATGGTATTGACAATAATGCCAAGAATAACGCCCCATTGTTCTTGTTTTTTATATTGCATAAATAATCTCCCTTATTTTTCTTCTTCTCCCTATATTTTCTACCTTTTTCCGATTTTCTATACGCAAAAAGACTCGCATCCGTGCGTGTGAGTCTTTTTGCTATTCTTTTTGTGTTCTATTTTACTTTCATTCCACATTCGCCACAGAAGTTAGAACCTTCTGGCACGATTTTTCCACAGTTTGGACAATATTTTTCTTTAATCTCTGCTGCTGTTTTTGGCTTTCCACAGCGAACACAGAATTTTCCTTTGTTGTCTTGACCACAACCACAAATCCAAAGGTCTGGATTTTCGTCTGCTGTTTTTTCTTCTGGAGCTGGTGCTACAACTGGTTCTGGTTCAACTTCTGGAACTGGCTCTGGAGCTGGTTCTTTCACACGGCTATTTTCTGTGTCTTGCGAGAAGACAGAACCCATGATGTTATTTCCGCCTGCCATATTGTTCATCATACCAATTCCCATAAATCCATTCATGGCACCATTTTCATTTTCGGCTGCTTTTTCCATTGCTCTACCATAAGAAGATACCAAAGTACCTTGTTGCATGAATTGGTTAACACTAATTTCGTATTGGTCAATTTTCTTTTCTGACTCTTCGTCTAAGGTAACAGACTCTACTGCAAATCCAACGATTGCAATACCACGTCTTCGCATTGGTTCATCAAATACTTTTTGGTCCATCATCATTTTAATTTCATCTGTTTGGCTTGGCATTTCTAGGGCTGGTACTTTGTATTCCAATGTTCCTAATTCATTGGTAATGTTTTGGAAGGTTGCTAATACTTCTGCTCTTAATTGCTCTACTAATTGGTCTTTGCGATAAATGCTTGCAGTTCCTGCAATTTCTTGCATGAATAGGGCTGGATCGCAAATTTTGAAGGTATATTTTCCAAAGCATTTAATTTGTACACGCATTGGTGTTTGTGTTCCTGTCATTTGGTTTTGGATTGGATGTGCCCAATCTTGGAATGGAATTGGACTTGGTGTTCCAAAACGGTTGTCGATAATTTCCTTTAGGTTAATGAAGTATACCGCTTGTTTCTTTGCGGTTGCTCCCCCAAAAGTAAATCTTTGCCACATTTCTTTGAATACGGCTCCAAATTGTCCTGCAAAGAAAGATGGAGAGGAAGAAGCATCAAATGTGTATGCTCCATCTTCTGCTGTTGCATCCATTACTCTACCATTTTCAATAATGATTGCACATTGTCCAGGTGCTACAACTACCAAACTTTTATTGGTAATTACTCCTGTTTCGGTTGTTTTTTCAACCATTAAAACATCGTTTGTCATATTCTCGCAAGAGATAACCTCTTTCCATTGATCTTTGAATGTACTTCCGATTGCTCCTGCTGCTGCTTTAATTAGTCCCATATTTGGTCCTCCTTTAATTTTTATATTTTATTTTCTTTGTAAACTTGCTAATGCCCAATCATGGGTGTCTGTGGTGATAACACTTCCGCAGTATTCGCATTTGCCAGATGATGTAATCTTGGTTGGTGCTCCACAGTTTGGACAGTTGGTGGTATCCACTTCGCCCGTTGCTTTTGTTGTTTTTACTCCTGTGGTTCGTACAAAAGTTAATAGATACGTATTAGTGTATTCTGTTGTCTTATCTCCTTGTAGTACTTTTCCTGTGTTTTTATCCATAATGTAATCATTCATTCGAGAGTTTAATTCAACAATTAGCACATCTTGCCCACCTTCTTGTTTGAAGTGATAGAGTCGTGCATAGTGGACACAAATTCGGTCCATTACATTAACAGTATGGTTATCGATATAGCCTTGTAGTTGTGCTTTATGTTGTTCAAATAATTCTTTTGTTTCAAAGGTTCGGATCACTTCCCAATCACACGCTGTCCATGCTTGTTGTAGTTTAATAAATAACGTTTTTGACCATGCAATAAATTCTTCTTTGTTGAAGTCTGGATCGATTGCTTTTACTTTGGCTAGCACATCTGCCTCATTCATGCCGGCTACCGTTTGTGTTGGTGTATAGTTTTGTTGCACTGGCTGCACTCCACCTTTTTTCTTGGCTTGTGAAAGTACAATAGCTAGAATGATAAAGAAGATAACAACACCAATTACACCTCCAATTCCATCATCACTACTTGAACGGCTATTTCCTGAATAAGAACGGCTACTCGAACTACTTCTTCGACTACTACTTGAACTACTATGACTACTTCCTCCGCTATGATAGGATTGGAAACTTCCTACATCAGCAAAAGAATGATTTGCTAACAAAATACAGGTAAGGAATACCGTTATTACAACGGCTCCTAATTTTTTTATCCAATTTTGCTTTGGCTTTTTCATTGGTTCCCCCTTTCAATTAAATAAATTATATCGTTTTTAGTCGATTTGTGTCAATATATAAAGACAAAGAAAAGTTGGTAAATCTTCTCTTTGTCTTATCTTTATTTTAATTTTATTTCATTTATGCAGTTTGTTTTTTATTTCATTTCATTCATTGTTACTTTTCATACAAAAAAAGCCACTCATTTTGTACTGAACCCAAAAAGTTGGACAGTATAAATTAGGCTACTAAGTAGGAATG
>CANSOY010000019.1 GCA_947648765.1 uncultured Clostridium sp. | reverse complement strand
ATTCTAACCGCTTTACAAGAGAGCCAAGCAGGCGGAGTTGCTGGAATTGAGAAAGCACAAGCCAAAAGAATAGAAGCAATCGACTACCAAGATAAAGGAAAAACCTTCAAAAATGGTATGAAAGCAGAAGAACGAGAAGCAGTTTTAGAAGAAGTAGCAAGAGAAGACAGCGACGAAAGAGAGTTAGATTGAAAAGTAAGAGGAAAGGGATAATACCCTTTCTTTTTTTTGACTATGGAAAAAAAGAAAAAGACATGATAGAATAAACAAAAAGAAAGGAAGCAAAAAATGGATTTGAAAAAAGAGAAAATAAAGAAAGTTATATTTTTTATCTTTACGATTATATTTGTTACTTTGACTATGATTGGAGGTGTTTTGGTAATTATGGGAAAGGTCAATAATGCAGGATATGCAGCTATTCCTTCCTTGTTTACTATGATATCTTCTATGCTTTATCGTAACAGTAAAAAAGCAATCGAAGAAAATACGCAAGAAAAGAGGTAATTGATATGAAAGAGATTGAAAAAATAGCGGAACGTATGTTAGAAAAACAAAAGATTTGTTATCCTAGTTCAGTAGATAGCGAAGGATTTCCGAATACAAAAGCAATGTTACGACCACGTAAAAGAAATGGAATTTCTGAACTCTATTTTTCGACCAATACCTCTTCAAAAAAGGTACAGTCTTTCCGCAACAATCCAAAAGCCTGTGTCTACCTTTGTGATACCCTCTTTTTCAAAGGGATTATGCTAAAAGGAACGATTGAAGTGTTAGAAGACCAAGAACACAAGAATATGCTCTGGAAAAAAGGAGATACCATGTACTATCCAAAAGGGGTAACTGACCCAGATTATTGCGTATTAAAGTTTACTACTATTTCAGCGAGATATTACCATCATTTTCAGTCAGAGGATATGGAGATTAGATAGAAGGAGAGAAATATAATGACGAGAAAAAGAATATGGATTGAAATAGGAGCAGGTCTGGTAATCTTAACACTTGGTATTTTAATCGGAATGCAACTTCCAAAAAAGCCAGAACCGATTATCTATACACAAAAGGTGGAAGATAATCACAATGTCATTTGCCTGAATGAACGCGAATATGTGCCATATAGTTCAATTACTCCAAAGGCTAGAGGAGAATACCTAGGGTATATTGAGGAAGATAAGCAAGAAAAAATCTATGCTTGGAAAAACTATGATACGAGCGATTGGATTATATCCTATTCAGTAGGAGAGGCTATGCTCTATCGAGAAAAGAATGGAAAGAAAAATCCAGAAGGAATTGGAACAGGATATTCATGGGTAAAAGGAGAGGGAGATGTTTTTTGTGCGGTTATCGAAGACATTTCCGAATACCAGCAATATACGAATATTTTAGTAAGAGGATTAGAGATTAACGATATCAACCATAGAGGAACTTGTACTTTTTCATTGAAAGAAGATACTGTTTTAGAGTGGAGAAATGTACCAATTGACAAGTCGCAATTAAAAGTAGGACAGACAGTTTCCATCCGTTCAGTTGGAGGAGCCTCAGAAAGTGCACCACCACATTTGGGACATGTAGATAAAGTGATTGTCCTAGATGATAAGTTAGAATAAAAGGAGAAAAATATGGCTACAACAAATGAATATATCGAATATGTATGCGAACAAATTCAAGGAGTTGGAGAAATTCGCTACCAAAAAATGTTTGGAGAATATATGGTCTATGTGAACCAAAAACCTGTTATCATTGTTTGTGATAATGTACCGTTTGTAAAAATGTTAGACTGTATCAAAGAGAAAATGCAAGACGCAGAAACTGGATATCCATACAAAGGAGCCAAAGAGCACTATGTATTGGATATCGACAACAGCGAGTTTTGTAAAGACGTGGTGTGCGAAATTGAAAAAGTAACACCAATCCCAAAAAAGAAAAAATAGGAGGAAAGAGAAATGGAGTTTGTTATCAAAGGTTTGGTTCTATTGGTTTGTGTGGGAGGCATTTTGTATTTAGCACTTTCTAAAAAGAAATATAAGCAAGATACATCTGGATCTAAGGAAGAGATTATCCAATATTTCAAAGAGAAAAATGCAACCAGTGTAGAAAATGGAATTCATACCAAAGATTTACCAGAATTTATTGCCAAAAGTTCATATCACTTATTGATGGTACAAGATAAAACACTTCTTTTCAAAAAAGGAAAATATTTTTTGAATGAAGAAAAGGAAGAGAAGAATGTATGAATGAATTATACCTCAGTCGAATTGCATTAAAACGACAGGAAATACCGAATTTTGTGGATTATCCTTTTTCCATTCCCGTTATTCAAGAATTTGATGAAATAGAACTAAATAGTCCAGTTACATTTTTGATTGGCGAAAATGGAATTGGCAAGTCTACTTTTATGGAAGCAATCGCAATGGCAGTGGGATTAAATCCGGAAGGCGGAAGCCAAAATTTTCATTTTTCCACGTTTGACGACTATTCCCAACTGTATCAATACTTGCAGGTGTCGAAATTTGGTGTTCCCAAAACAAAGTTCTTTTTACGAGCAGAGTCTTTTTATAATGTTGCAAGTAGTATCGACCGCGATTATAACGATAGTATGAGTGCAAAGCTAAGTGAGAGTTATGGGGGAAGTTTGCATGAGTGCTCTCACGGAGAATCGTTTTTGCAGTTAGTCGAAAATCGATTTTCTGACCATGGGCTATATATTTTAGATGAGCCAGAAGCGGCACTTTCTCCCACTAGGCAAATGACCCTATTATGCCTAATTGACCAACTGGTAAAAGAAGGCTCACAGTTTATTATTGCAACACATTCCCCGATTTTAATTTCCTATATTCACGGCAAAATATTGGACTTAAACCGTGGATTTTGCGAAACAAAACTAGAGGATACAGATATTTATCAGACCTATCAAGATTTTTTGAAAAATCCGTATGGTATCCAAAAGATTTTATTTGAAGAATAGGAAAAATTTGGATAAAGTATTGCTTTTTTCAATCAAAGATAGTATAATACAAACAGATAAGAGATATCGCACGGATACCACCTTATCGAACAATAAGAACGAGATATTTAATTCTATCTCAAATGGATTCTTAGGAACTTCCAAAAAAAGACTAGAGTGACCGCCACTCTAGTCTTTTACTATGTACTTATTTGAATAACTTCAAAATGAGATATAGCACAATAAGAACTAATAACTTAATTCCATTGCTCATTGGACTCACCTCCTTTCCAGAAGTGTACTTCCAAAAAATATAATATGGCAGATATTGGAAAAAGTCAATCCAATAACAAGAATTAACGAAATCCCTTAAAAAGAAAGGAAAATTATGTCGAAAAGGTTATCCACATTTTTTTGAGAAAATGTGGATATTGGTATTGCCAAACGCAACCAAATGTGGTATAGTAATATATGCTTATGGCGAGATAGCTCAGTTGGCTAGAGCATCCGGTTCATACCCGGCAGGTCGGTGGTTCGAATCCACTTCTCGCTACCAAAAAAGAAACAAGCGATTTTTTCGTTTGTTTCTTTTTTATATATTCAAATTTTATCTTTCACATTTGCAAGTTTCGCGATATAATAAAAAGCACAAGGGAGAGAAATATGAGAATTGTAGATATCATCCATTTATTGAAAGAATATATCCTGTTAGGTGGAATTGTACTTTTACTAGCAGGTATCGCCTTTTTTATCGGATATAAAGTGATTTATCAAAAGATAATGAAAGGCGAAAAACGCATTACCAAACGCAAGATGGTATTGTATGGCATTACTATTCTGTATCTTGCCATTGTGTTTGGAGCCGTATTCCTAAACCGTGCCAGTATCTATAACACGCCAAACTTGCACTTATTTAGTTCGTATTGGGAAGCCTACCACAATATGAAACCATCACTCGTTCGCAACATTATCCTCAACATTTTACTATTTGTCCCATTTGGCTTTTTGTTACCACATTATTCGGACAAGTTCAAAAAGGCATATACCACCATTTTCATTGGATTTTGCGTGAGTGTATCGATTGAACTATTGCAGTACATCACGAAAATTGGAATTTTAGAACTTGACGATATCCTGAACAATACCATTGGTGTATGGATTGGTTATGGACTGTACAAAACAATATATGTTTTGAAACACAAAGAAAAACGAAGTTATCTTTTGGTGTATCTACTCCCCATCTTTTTGTGTGGGATAACCTATGCTAGCATTTGGGGCATTTACCAAGCCAAAGAATTTGGCAATCTAGATATTGAAGCCAATTATCGCCTAGCGGTTAAACAAGCCAAAATAGAAACCGAGATAGAACTAGAACAAAATCCAACGATTCAGCCAATCTACTATGCTAAGACCTTAACCGAAGCAGAAACAAGGAAAAAGGCAGAAGACCTATTTGCAAAATTAGGAACGAAAATCAAGGAAGAAGATACAGACTTATACGAAAGTACAGCCATCTATTACTCCGAAAATCGAGCATATAGTGTGTGGGTAGAATACCAAGGCGGTAGATATACCTTCACAGACTTTACGGGATTTGGAAAAGACCAAAAACCAAGTTTTCAGGCAGGTAGTACAAGAGAAGAAGTAGAACAAGCCCTTGCAAAACCTGGTATATCCATACCAAGCCAAGCAGAGTTTCGAGAAGAACAAAGACAATATGTTTTCTCTGTAACCAGACAGGAAATTGAGGGAAGCGTTATCGATGGGAACATTTGGGTAACCTACAATGATGATGGTTCCATTTCGAAAATGAACCACAACCTCATCACCTATGAACCAGTAACCGAAAAAGAAATTCGCAGCCTAGCAGACGCCTTTGCAGAAATCCAAAAGGGAAATTTCCAGTGGTGGAAGAAAGACAAGATACAAAGCATTATCGTACAAGCAGTAGAATTAAAATATCGATTAGACACCAAAGGATACTATGTACCATATTATGAATTTAGTGCAAAAATTAACGAAGAAGAGGCGAAGATTGCTATTCCAGCACTTCGCTAGAAAGGAAGAAACAATGAAAAATAGTAAGATAACATGGAAAATTACACAAGGAATGTATGTACTAACCAGCGAAAAAGGAGGCTGTATTGTAGATGCAGTATCGCAAGTAAGTGGAGGAGATAACCCACTCATTAGTGTCGCTGTTATGAAAAAGAACTATACCAATGAATTACTAAAACAAGGAACAAAGTTTGCTCTTTCGGTATTGGGACTTAGTGTTAATCCGGCTATTATCAAAAACTTTGGTCTTCATTCGGCACGAGATTATAATAAATTTGAACAAGTGGAAACCATACAAGTACAAGGTTTACCAGTCATACCAAACTCACTTGGCTATATGATATGTGAAATCGTAGACAAAATTGAAAATGATACCCATACCATATTTATTGGAAAACTAGTAGAAGCAGATCTGTTTTCGGATGAACCACCAATGAGTTATGCGTATTACCAAGAACATAAGGAAGAACTACTAAAGGTAACAACCGAAGCTGGACAGACCGCATGGGTTTGTTTAGCTTGTGGCTATGTAGATTATGGGGAAGAAGTACCAGAAGACTTTAAGTGCCCTGTTTGTGGAGTAGGAAAAGAATTATTTCGAAAAAAAGAATGACCGAAAAAGCAAATTCGCTGTTTATGGGGTGTATTTTGGAAGAGATATTTGCGAACCTAAAAGGGAAAGGAGGTAAGCAAATGGATACCATTAAGATTGGAAAATTTCTTGCAGAAAATCGTAAAAAGAAGAAATTAACCCAAGAACAATTAGGCGAAAAAATTGGAGTAACTGCTAAAACGATTTCCAGGTGGGAAAATGGCAACTATATGCCAGACATTTCTTTATTAAAACCATTAACCCAAGAATTAGGCATTACACTCAATGATTTTATTTGTGGGGAAAAAGTAGAAGTGGAAAATTATCAACAAAAGACAGAAGAAAATATGGATCTCATTCTACAAGAATATTACCAAATGAAAAAACAAAGAAAAATTTTGAGAATTTGTCTGTTAACAGCATGTGTCATCTTAGTTGGTCTGGTTTTCTATGTATGTACCATATTCGGAGCGTCTCTTATGCTCTTATCCATCCATGAAAGAGAAGTGGTAACAGATATAGCGCGTTATACAGAAGTAATTGGAAAAGAAGCAAAAGGAGATTACCAAAACAAATGGGGAATGGATGAAAGCATTTTTCCACAAACTGTACAAATTAAGCAAGTAAAAGACTTCAAAATCATTTATGAAAATGCATGGGATGCAGAATTTTTAGGGTATTTAGTAATGGAATATCCACAAGAAGAATACGCTAAAGAAATGCAAAGACTACAGGAAACTGGGATACAAGCATATCAAGGAATTTATGGAGTAACAGGCTTTTCAAAGTACCAATTAGTTGCTATGGAAGCAGACGACTATCATGGATTTGTTTATGCGATTACAGACGGAATTAGCAAAATTATTTATGTAGAAATCATCTTCTGTAACTATTTCCTAGACATTCCTTATCAGCAAGAAATACCGACAGAATATTTACCAGATGGCTTTGATGCTAGTATAGATAATCTATATCAGAAATACAAGATGAGAGAAAGTAATAAAATTTTTTGAGGAGTCACGTAATTGTCACTTTCCTTGGATACAATAACAACAAAGGAAGGTGATGGAATGAAACAACACAAGATGGCTGACTGGAGTGTTGTTGCCCTACTGACACTCGCCGCCATCGCAGGAGTGCTACTCAAGAGTCAAACAAAAAATTGACGAAAAAAGAAAAAAGATCCCCCAAGAAAAGCAGATAATTTTGAAAGTTATCTGCTTTTATGATAAAAAAAATAAAATGCAACCAAAAGTTGCTAGTAAATAAAAAACTGATATTCTACAATAAAATACGAAGGAGGAAGTAGTCTAATGAAATTTGGAGAGAATTTACAAAATTTAAGAAAAGAAAAAAAGATGTCGCAAGAAACACTTGCAGAAAAGGTGGATGTTTCAAGGCAAAGTATATCCAAGTGGGAAAGGGGAGAAAGTTATCCTACTATGAGCAATATCCTAACATTATGTGAGATATTTCATTGCAAGTTAAATGACCTTGGTTCACGAGGAGATAACAGATTTTCATTCATTAGATGAAGAGATACAAATGAATGTCGTAAAATTCAAAAAAGAAAAACAAGACAAAATGAAAGGATTGGGTAAAGCCTTATATATTCTGGCGCGAATTGGAAAAATTATGGTTACAATATGTATACCGATTGTAATAGCCACTATGATAATCATTGGATGCTTGATAAATCTTGTGGAAGTGAAAAATGGCACGATTACCGTCAAAGGCTGTGATGACGTCATCACAGTTGAAGAAGAAAATGTAGGAAATGAACAAAAAGTAAGTGTTAAAATGAACCATATGGAGATACCCCATTTACCTTAGAGAATGTAAAGCATATCAAGCAAATGGCATTTCTGATGATTGCAACCATTGTACTTCCAAACCTAGCAGGTGCTATTTTTGAAATGGTGCTACAGTCCAACTTAGATGTGGGATTTGAAATGTTCGATGTTGTTCAGATCCTATTCCTATTTAGTATGGCATATATCTTTGAATATGGCTATGAAATTCAATTAGACTCGAAAGGAAAAATGTATGGAGAAGAATAATAAAGAAAAAATCCTAGAACAACTAATGGAGAGAACAAAAAAGGCAAAAGAAGAATGCGAAAGTATCTATGAAATCATGGAGAAAAACAAAGTCATTGGTCGAAAAAATAAGCAAAAAATCATGCAGGAATTACAGGAAAAATGTCAGGTTTCATGCAAAGAAGCCGACCAACTATATAACCTTCTAATGGAAATCCAAGTAAAGAAATTTTTTTCTTAAAGAAAAAGCAGATAATTTTGAAAGTTATCTGCTTTTGTGTTATCCTATTACTAGCATAAAAAAAGAGGGATAAAAATGGAATATAAATATTTATTAGATATTGGACTCATTATTGCAGTGGTAAAGATTTTTACCATTCTAACACAGAAAATTAAAATGCCAAAAGTGCTTGGTGGCTTAATTGCCGGAATTGTACTGGAAACCAGTGTGAAGAAGTTTATCGCCAATAGCAATAAATATGTTATTATTGCTATCACAGGAGTTCTTGTGCCACTTGTTCTAGGAATTTTGTGCAGTTTTCTTTATGTTCAAGATATCAAAACTAACTTATTCTTTGGTGCTGTTATTACTGCAACGTCGGTAAGTATTACGGTAGAAACGTTAATTGAAATGAAGAAAATTAAATCCAGTGTAGGACTTGCTATCCTTGGTGCAGGCGTGGTAGACGACATCCTTGGCATTCTATTCCTGACTGTTATTATGAATAGTGGGAACTTAAGTTTAGCAACTTTTGGTATGGTATTTTTGAAAGTGATTCTTTTCTTTGGTATTGCCCTTTTATTAGCAGTTGTATCTTTCAAGGTCTTTGAGAAAATTGAGGAAAAAGATACGAAAACCGACCAAATGCCAACGTATTCCATTGCTTTTGCCTTGCTATTAGCCTATCTAGCAGAAATGCTTGGCGTTAGCGGAATTATTGGGGCATATATCGCAGGATTAGTCATTGGAAACACAGAAAAAGGAAGAAAAGTACGAGGAAAGATAGATTTAGTCGTTCACATGATATTCTCGCCTATCTTCTTTGCTAGTGTAGGGCTCAAACTGACCACTTTGCAATTAGAAAAAAACGTATGGTTATTTATTTTTCTCTTTACGGCAGTTGCAATCCTTAGCAAAATTATCGGAAATGGCTTGGGGGCTAAACTATGTGGGTATCCGAAAAATAAAGCAATCCAAATTGGGATTGGCATGGCAACAAGAGGCGAAGTCGCTCTCATTATTGCAGACGCTGCCAAGGGAGTACAGTTAATCAATGAAGAAGTATTTTCCATTGTCGTAATTACGGTTATGCTAGTAACTCTCATTACTCCGATTTTATTCCATTCCAGTTTCCAAAAAAGCCACAATTTAGAGGAAGAGCAATTACTAGAAAAAGCATAGAAAAGGAAGAAATGGAAAAGATAACAATAGAATAGGAGGCAAAAATGAAACAAGAAGAAATCAATCCCATTTTGAAATTAGCAGAGATGGAAACGTTTTTAACAGAACTTGGATGTACCTATACCATCCACCAAGACAGTACCGAAAAGGATTATACCTACCTGCGACCAGGAGATATTTGCATAACCATTAAAAATCCAACTTGGGAATATCCGATGTATATTGACCTCGAAAAAGAAGGAGAATTTTCTCTTTCTTACTATAAATGGCACAACCACTATTACCCAGAAGAATGGGATTTTCAGCGTATGCAAAAAGATTTGCAAGACCTATTGCAGAATAAACGATGTGAGATTATCTTAAATTCCACAAAAAGGTGGCTATACAGTGGACTTTCTGAAGAAAAATTAGATGACACTTACGAAGCACAAAAAGAGATAAAATTGCTACCACGAGAATTCCAAGCCGAATTAGAGCAAGAGGAAGGAAATCTAGAACTCATTTATTGGGATAGTAAGGGAAATATTACCAAAGATATTCCAAAGAAAACGCAAGAATGACTTGCTTTTGGAAACAAAATCCGATATAATCTATATTCGTGGGTGTAAAGCACCTGCTTTGTCCAATGTGCAATGGTATTACCACTGCACAAATTTAAAGAATGGGAGGAAAACCACATGGACAAATTGCGGAAGAGCTGGATGCTCTATGCCGTTTTGGTCTGTGCAGTTGTGGGGCTAGTGTATGCTGGCTTCAAAATTGTCAGTGGACCAGATACGCAAGAGCAAACAGCGCAAGGCGAGGTACAATCGCCCTCTGGAACGGAAAGGGAAGAACAAACCCCGACCATTCCACCAACGCAAGAACCCAAGGAAAACCAAACCACGCAAAAGCCAGAAACTGCTGAGCCTGAAAACCAGGAACCAGAAGAAAATGTTCCGCAAGGAGAAGACCCGCAGTCGACGGGAACAACGCAACCCATCAAGCAAGAAAACCAGACCAGTAGTACGACCACAGGTACTAAACAGCCAACCTCTACGACACCGACCCAAGGCACTGACCTGCCGAACAGTGGTGACGAGAAAAAAACAGAGGAACCGCCAGTACATATCCACAATTGGAACGCGTGGAGCTACGCAAATGACCAAGAAGAGGAGAGAATTTGCTCTTCTTGCAAAAGTATAGAAACGCGTCCTCACAGTTTTGCATTACAGGATACCATTTACCAAGATACGGAAGATGGGCTCCATAAGGTAACCGAGAAATATGCCTGTACAACTTGCCAAACGGCAAAGTACGAAAACAGTTTCTCGTTACCCCACCAGTATGGCGATGGCAAAGAAAGTACTGAACCCAATAAAGACGGTACACACACCATTACCACAACGTGGGAATGCAAGGACTGTGAAAATGTCCGAGAAGAAGAAAAAACGGAAAAGTGCCAATTTGGAAGTTGGTTGTTTGATAAAAAAAGTTTGGATGTCCGTCAGTGTAGCGTATGTCGCTATGAGGAAACAAGGAAGCACCAAACGACCGAACAGCCGGGAACCAATCCGAGTCGTCCGAGTTGGCCTGGAGACGGTTCTGATAATGAGGGAGTAACCCACTACCATTCGTGGAGTGAGTGGACGTACCAAGATGATGACAAGGAAGCAAGAACCTGTACATCTTGTGGTACGAAAGAAACACGACCTCATACCTTTGCCAAAGTAAGCACGGCAAGTGAAGACAAGCAAGACGGAAACCATGAGGTAACTGAGAAATATGCTTGCACAACCTGTCAGCAGGCAAAGTATGAAAATACTTTCACAGAACCGCATCAGTACGACAGTGGCACCAAAAATGCTACTGCTATGGTGGACGGTAAGCATTCCGTTGAAGCGACGTATACTTGCACGGTTTGTGGCAACGTCCGTACGGACACGAGCGAAGAAGACTGTCAATATGGCGAATGGAGACTTGGTGAAAACAATGAGGACATCCGCAAATGTACCCTGTGTACCAATGAGGAAACACGTCCCCATGAACATGGACCAGCACCGGAAGGGCTGAACTATGTGTACCAAGCGTCCAACAGTGATGGAACCCATCGGCTGGAAGCAACCTATACCTGCAACATGTGCGGGCAAGAGGTGGTAGCAAGCCAGAATGAGCCTTGCTGTTATGGCGATGTCTCTTACGAGCAAACCGGTGTGAACGATACACATCTGGTGGTACAAACTTGTAAGGTATGTCAGTATCGGCATGAGGAAGAAGGCACTTGCGAACCGACAGGTGAGCTGAAGCTGATGAAAATCTATGCTCAAATCTATGAGTATTATGATTGCGCTCTCTGTGGCGATGACTGTCTGCGTAAATATCATACGGAGCATAGGTTTGAACCGTGGGAAGACCATGGACCAGACGACCATATCCGCTATTGCATTTGTGTAGAGGCAAGGGAAACTGCGGAGCACAATTTTGTGAAGCAAGATGGCATGTTGGTTTGTCAGGACTGTGGAAAGAGCGTAGATATTTCAAACCACGATCATGGGCATGGAGTCTACGATGATATGGATTTGATGGACATTATATTCAGCCCTGCATATGGCGAACTGATTACTTCAAACCAGATTGCCAATCCCAATCCATCTCCTTACAGCTACTGCTTCCGATATGATTTCCGGTGTCCGGTATGTGGTATAAAATATTCTGTACACCAGAGTCACACGTTCGAGAACGGTCAATGTATTGGCGGATATTGTGGTCATATCAAAGAACCACAATCCGAAGCAGATCCAGACGATGGAGCTGAGGAAGGAACGAAAACCTTAGATCCAGCAACTATTCCGCAAGTAGAAGCGCTTCCAAAACAGGAAGACCTTCCGGAAGGCGAACCGCTGGAAAATGGCGATGGAACTGAACCGGAAAACGGGCTTGAGCCTGAAGGAGAACCTGAAAAGGAAGCCGAACCAAGTGAAAAATCCGAATAACCATTCCAAAAAGTGAGCATGGTTTGCTTACTTCAGACTGCTGACGAATTCGTTTGTCAGCAGTCTGTTTTTGGTTGTTGAAAAATCTTTCTTTTTGTGATATGACTAAGAAGAGCAAAGGAAGAATGAAAAAGAGAGCAGGGGGAAATACTAAAAAAGAAAGAGACGAGAATTATGAAACAGAAAAAAGTTATATTAGCCATTATCATTGCTGCCATTGTCGTAGCCGTGATTGGAATTGGCATTTGCATTTGGCTCATTGCAGTCGAAGCAGAAAACAAAAAATTGGATGCGGAAGCCCTTACCCTAAAAGAAAATTTGAAGGTGGAATTTGCACAAGAAGTAAAAGTGTCAGATTTCATACAAGAACTCAAGGGAAAATTGCTAGAAGACCCAGTCATTGCAACCGAAAACTTAGGAGAGGTACAAGTTCCAGTTCATTTTGAAAACATCAAAAATCGCAAAAGAAAATTAGCCTTTACCATTCAAGTCGTGGACACGACACCACCACAAATCTTTAGTGGTAGCACGTATACAGTAACTGTGGGCTATACCAAGAATTTAACTGATGTGTTGCTCAGTGGGGATAATGCAGACAATACCCCAAAAAGAGAAATCTTAGGGGATTATGATGTAAGTACCGTTGGAAATTATCCACTAACGTATGTGGTAACAGATGCGAGTGGAAATCAAACGAAAAAGGAGTTTACTTTGCGTGTAAAAGAAAAAACTACTTCTACCACAACGACCGCAACACAAACACCAAAACTGCAATTTGCAGAGGTAAAAGAAATGCATAAAACCGAGCAAACAAAAGTGGGAATTGATGTATCCAAATGGCAGGGAGAAATTAACTGGCAAGAAGTGAAGGAAGCAGGCGTGGAATTCGCCATGATAAGACTTGGCTACCAAACTGATTATGACGGAACCTATGAAATAGACCCATATTTTGAAGCCAATATCAAGGGTGCAAAAGAGGCAGGCTTACCAGTTGGGGTATATTTCTATTCCTATGCCAAAAATGTGGGACAAGCCAAAGAACAAGCACAATGGGTAACTGAAAAACTAAAAGGCTATTCATTGGAGTTACCAGTTGCCTACGACTGGGAAAGTTGGACATCCTTTAACAAAGCAGGTATGAGTTTCCATACCCTTAACCAATGTGCCAATGTTTTCTTAAGAACAATCGAAGAAGCAGGTTATCAAGGAATGTTATATAGTAGCAAAAATTATTTGGAAACCATGTGGCACAAGAGCAATTACCCAGTATGGCTTGCTCAATACAATACCCATGTTACCTATGGCGGAGATTATTCCATTTGGCAAATGAGCGACAAAGGAAGAGTAAATGGCATTAAAGGTGATGTGGATTTGGATATTTTATACTTGAAAAAATAAAGAGAAAGAGGAGAAATGAAAAATTTCTTCTCTTTTTTTGAAAAAGTCATACAATCGTCACTTTTCTTGGATAAAATAACCAATAGAAAAGCACAAAAAATAACCGTGTAAGAAAAAATTAAGAAAAAATTTCAGAAAAATAATGAAACACACGGAAATTAGCGGTATACTAGAAGAGGAAAAAAGAGAAAGCGAGGAAGAGAATATGGAAAAAAAGAAAATTGGAATTATTTTTGGTGGATGTAGTCCGGAATATGGCGTATCACTTGAGTCCTCCTATAGTGTTATCACTCACATCAACCAAGAAAAATATGAAATTGTTTTAATTGGAATTACCAAAGAAGGCGATTGGTTCCACTATGAAGGAGATGTCGAAGCAATTAAAGAAGAAAAATGGAGAGAAGCAGGCATATGTACACCAGTTACCATTTCAAGTAGTCGAAGCGACCATGGTATTTTAGAAATGAAGGATGGAAAAGCAGTACTTACCAAGATTGATGTCTTTTTCCCGGTATTACACGGAAAAAACGGAGAAGATGGAACGGTTCAAGGTTTGATTGAATTATCTGGCGTTCCAATGGTAGGTTGTGGACTTCTATCCTCTAGTTTGTGCATGGATAAAGCACTTTCTCATCGATTGGTAGAAAGTTATGGAATTAAAGTAGCCAAAAGTGTGGTAATTACCTACGAAAGCAAGAACATTCAAAAGTTAATCGAGCCATTAAAATTTCCAGTATTCGTAAAACCAATGCGAGCAGGTTCTTCTTTTGGAATTACGAAAGTTGAGAGAAAAGAAGAAATTGGACAAGCTTTAGAAGAAGCCTTCCAATATGATACAGAAGTGATTGTAGAAGAAAACGTAGAGGGATTTGAAATTGGTTGTGCTGTTCTTGGAAATGAAGAATTGACCGTAGGAGAGGTAGATGAAATTGAACTAAGCAAAGGATTTTTCAACTTTACCGAAAAATACACCTTGAAAACATCAAAAATTCATGTACCAGCAAGAATTGCACCAGAGGTTGCAACCAAAGCAAAAGAAACCGCAAAACAAATTTACAAAATCTTAAAATGTAAGGACTTTGCTCGTGTCGATTTATTCTTAACTCCAGACAATGAGATTTATTTTAACGAAATCAATACCATTCCAGGATTTACCTCCCATAGCAGATACCCAAGTATGATGAAAGAAATTGGAATGGACTTTGGAAAATTAGTCGATACGCTAATCAATATGGAGATATAGATGAAGAAAATTTTATTAAAAAAAGAGTATATCTATCAAGGAAGCCTAGCCTTAGTCAACCAAGATAATCCGCAAAGAGAAAAGCCACAAAGTTGCAATATGACACCATTTAGTACAAGATATCCTTCTATCTACCTCGACTATAACTGCCATTTGGAATTATTAAAACTATTACATGAAATCCGTGCAGAAGACCAAATTGTGCCAATTAGTGGTTATCGAACCGAGGAAGACCAAAAAGAGATTTATGAAAGTTCGCTTCGTGAAAATGGAGAAGCATTTACGAAACAATATGTAGCATATCCAAAATGTAGTGAGCATGAAACTGGCTATGCAATAGATCTAGCACTAAATCAAGGAAACATTGATTTTCTACGACCAGCTTTTCCAGCAAGTGGAATTTGCCAAGAGTTTCGCAAGAAAATGGCAGACTATGGATTTATTCAAAGATATACCAAAGATAAAGAACAGATAACGAAAATAGCAGAGGAAGAATGGCATTTTCGTTATGTAGGATATCCACATTCCAAAATCATGGAACAAAAAAATCTTTGTTTAGAAGAATACATTGAATGCTTGAAACAATACCCTTATGGGGTAGCAGAACTTTGTTTTGAGAATTATGCCATTTCCTATTTGGAAATGATGGAAAATATACAAGAATTAGTTTTAGAAGATAACGACTTTGTTACCATTTCTGGAAATAATCAGAAAGGCGTTATTATAACAAAAAAGAAAGTAAGTGATAAAAATTGAAAACAGACAAAAATCGAGCATGGATTGAAATTGACCTACAAGCCTTAGAACATAATGTCAAACAAATTCAAAACGTGCTACCAAGCCAAACAAAAATAATGGGAGTGGTAAAAGCCAATGCGTATGGGCATGGTGTTATTATTGTATCTCAAAAACTAGCCCAAATGGGCATACAAGACTTTGCAGTTGCCACACTTGACGAAGGAATTGAACTTCGCCAAAATGGAATCCAAGGAGAAATTCTAATTCTCGGCTACACAGATGTATCTTGTATGGAAGAAATTGCAAAATATGATCTAACACAAACTGTTTTAGACGAAAACTATGCCAAGAAAATGCAAGAGAAGGTCAGCCAAAAAACAAAAGTACAAATTAAAATCAATACTGGTATGAATCGCAATGGAATTCATTACAGCGAAAGTAGCAAAATTGCTGGGATTTATGAATTGCCTAAGTTAGAAGTAACAGGAATTTTCTCACACCTATGTGTATCAGACGGAAATAAAGAAGAAGACAAGAAGTTTACCAAAGAGCAAATTGACCACTACTTTGAAGTGATAGATGAAATTAAGAAAATGGGATATAACCCAGGAAATACACACATTCAAGCAAGTTACGGTATTTTGAATTATCCAAATCTTCCTTGTGATTATGCACGACCAGGCGTTATTTTGTATGGTATTTATAGCCAAGATGGTGATGTGCTTCAGACCAGTATTGACTTACGACCAATTCTAGAATTAAAGGCAAGAGTTATGAGCATCCGAAGAATCGATAATGGAGATAGCGTTGGCTATGGTAGAACATTTTTTGCAAAGGAAAAAATGAAAATTGCAACCGTTGCCATTGGCTATGCAGACGGTTATCCACGTAGTTTATCTGGAAAAGATACCAAAGTATGGGTAAATGGAACTTATGGAACGATTATTGGACGTGTGTGCATGGACCAGTTAATTATAACAGTACCAGAAGAAACACCGCTCGAAGCGGGGGATATTGTTACACTAATCGGAAAAGAAGAAGAAATCCGTGTTGAACGATTAGCTGAAAAAGCAGGAACGATTACCAATGAAATCCTAAGTGGACTAGGAAGAAGATTGCCAATTTTGATAAAATAGGAAAAAATTGGATAAAGTATTGCTTTTTCAAAAAAAGCAGAGTATAATAAGAACAGATAAAGGAAAACACCCGCGTATTCCACTTTTATAGAAACAATAAGAAAGAATAGCTTCAGAATTATTCATGGATTGGTCGAAAGACAAGAAAAAAGACTAGAGTGTGTGAGACTCTAGTCTTTTCCTATGTACTCATTAACAAAATAATCGGAGAATGAGGTATAGGACAATAAGAACTAACAACTTCAAAATGTCCTTCATAGATTGCTCACCTCCTTTCGCAGGAAGAAGACAGTAAAATGATATGGCAAATAATGGAAAAAGTCAACGAAAAATGGGAAAGAAAATAAAGCTGCCAAAAAGAAAGGAAAAATTTGTCGAAACGAAAAACTATGAAAATAAAACAAAGTATGATATAAATAAAGAAGGAGGAAGTTACGATGGAATACATTGATATATTTGACTCAAATAATAATTCAATGGGGAAAGTAAAGGAAAAAATGCAGGCACATGAAGATGGTAATTTTCATAGAACAGCACATATTTGGATTATCAACAATAAAAAAGAACTATTACTACAAAAAAGAAGTGCTAGTAAAAAATCACATCCAAACTGCTGGGACATTTCAGCAGCGGGACATATAAGGTCGGGAGAGAGTGTAATGGATGGTGCCCTTAGAGAATTAAAAGAAGAATTAGGCGTTGAAACAAAGGAAGAAGATTTGCAATATATCGTAACCATTAAAAATACAAAAGACCCTAAAAATATGGAATTTCAATATGTGTACTTATTAAATTGCAATAAAGCTGAAAGAGAATATATTTTTGTAGATAATGAAGTAGCAGAGGTAAAGTATGTTTATTATGAAGAATTAGAAAGAATGGTTCAGGAAGGAGTAGAAGGATTACTAATACATGAAGAAGAATATCAATATCTTTTTAACTATATTAGGACGCAACAATTTTAAGAAAATAGAGAAAGGAAAAGGCTAGAGTGTTGCATACTCTAACCTTTTTCAATTCGAAAAGCAAAAATAGCATCATTAGCAAGTTTGACCATTTTATCGAAGTCAATAAAATGGTTAAACAATAAAATAGAGCACGAACGATAATCAAAAAGTAAATATTTCAAAAAAACAGACTAGACAAAAAAACAGAAATATGCTAAGATACTAACATCAAAATAGGAGTCATCGGATAAGATGCTTGAGTGCGCTCGGTTATTATTACAATAACGGGGCTATTTTTTGGCTCAAAAGGAGGAAATATGAACCGAATTATTACGATTAGTCGAGAATTTGGAAGCGGGGGTCGAGAAGTTGGAAAAAGACTAGCAGACGAACTTGGAATTGCCTATTATGACAAAGAAATTATACAAGAAATGACAGAAAAGACAGGACTAAAAGCAGAATATATTCAAGCCGTTTCGGAAAGAGGAATGCCACCGTATGCGTTCCAATTCGCAAAATCCTTTGCTGTTTATTCTCAAATGAACCGAAACCAAACGGAAATCTTAGTGGAACAATAAAAAATCATAAAAGAATTAGCACAAAAGGGAGACTGCGTGATAGTAGGGAGAGGTGCTAATCTAATTTTGAAAGATTACCAACCAATGAACCTTTTTATTTATGCTGATATGGCATCCAAAATGAGACGCTGTCGCGAAAAGGGAAGTAAAGAAGAAAAACTGACAGACAAAGAAATGGAAAACCAAATGAAACAAATTGATAAACAACGTAAAAAGTATCATGAAATTTTATCTGGTTTTGAATGGGGCAAGAAAGAAAACTATCATTTATGTATCAATACCTCTGACTTGGAGATTAAAACCATCATACCAAGTCTTGGAGCATATATTCGAAATTGGTTTGAAAGGAGAGAAAAACAAAAATGAACATACAATTATCGGAACATTTTTCGTATCAAAAGTTAATCCGCTTTACCATACCAACGATTGTGATGATGATATTTACTTCAATTTATGGTGTGGTTGACGGGATTTTTGTGTCCAACTGTGTTGGCTCAGAGGCTTTCGCTGCAGTGAACTTAATTATGCCAGCTCTTATGATATTAGGAAGTGTTGGATTCATGTTTGGAACAGGTGGAAGTGCCCTTGTTTCCAAAACGATTGGAGAAGGAAAAAAAGAGGAAGCCAATCGCTATTTCTCAATGCTAATCTATTTACTAATGCTAATCTCCGTTGTATTCACAGTTGTTGGGATTTTGGTAATAAAACCAGTTTCAGGACTACTTGGAGCAGACGAAAGTATGATGGAAGATTGTGTAACATATGGAACTACTTTGCTATTTTTTATCCTTCCGTTTTCCTTACAAAATGCGTTTCAAAGTTTCTTAATTGTGGCAGAAAAGCCGACCTTTGGATTAGTAATTACTGTCATTATGGGAATTGGAAATATGCTATTAGACTTTTTACTCATTTATGTCTTCAAAATGGGAGTGTTTGGAGCAGCACTTGCCACTGGAATTAGCCAGACTATTGGTGCGATTGTTCCATTTATCTACTTTATGCGAAAGAACACTAGCCTACTTCATTTGACAAAAACAAAATGGGAAGGAGCAGTCATTTGGAAAACTTGTGTCAATGGTTCTTCGGAAATGTTAACCAATTTATCTATGTCTTTAGTCAATGTGCTATTTAATATGCAACTTATGAAATATGCAGGGGCTAATGGTGTTGTAGCCTATGGAATTATTATGTATGTCGGCTTTATTTTCTCTGGAACCTATTTAGGGTATTCCATTGGAACAGCACCAATTATTGGATACCATTATGGGGCGAAAAATATAGAAGAGTTGAAAAATCTCTTGAAAAAAAGTCTTAAACTTATTATTTTTACATCACTTGTTATGACTGGGTTAGCGGAAATCCTATCCAGCATATTAGCTTCTATTTTTGTTAGTTATGACGTAGGATTATTAGAAATGACAACAAGAGCCATCCGCCTATTTGCGCTATCTTATTTGATTAGTGGTATTAACATCTTTAGTTCATCGTTCTTTACGGCGCTAAATGACGGTGTTGTTTCTGCAATTATCTCTTTTTTGAGAACCTTAGTCTTCCAAATTCTCATGATTTTCGCATTACCACTAATCTGGAAATTAGATGGTATTTGGGTCTCTGTCCTATTTGCAGAATTATTAGCACTTATAGTAAGCATTTCATTTTTAATTGGAAAGCGCAAAAAATATCATTATACGTAAAAAAATAGAGAAACGGAAAAATGAAAAAAGATTGACTTTTTTCATTTTTTTATATAATCTTAAACCAGAAAAAGAACGATAAGAAAGGAAGAATAATATGGGAATTCGAATTGGTATTGTAGGATATGGAAATTTGGGAAAGGGAGTAGAACTAGCCATTCAAGAAAATTCAGATATGGAATTAGCCGCTATTTTCACGAGAAGAAATCCAGCCAGTATAGCAGATAAAATTCGCACAAAAGGAGTTCCAGTGGTAGCGTTTGAAAAAGTGCAAGAATGGAAAGGGAAAATCGATGTATTAGTGCTATGCGGAGGGTCTGCTACAGATTTGCCAGAGCAAACACCTGAGCTTGCTCGTATGTTTAATGTTGTGGATAGTTTTGATACCCATAAAAACATTCCAACCCATTTTGCGAAAGTAGACGAAGTAGCGAAAAAAGCAGGAACCATCGGCATTATCTCTTCCGGTTGGGACCCAGGTATGTTTTCTGTCAATCGCGTAATGGCAGAGGCAATTCTTCCTTCGGGAAAAAGCTATACCTTCTGGGGAAAAGGCGTTAGCCAAGGACATTCAGACGCCATTCGCCGTATCAAAGGCGTAAAAGATGCTCGTCAATATACCATTCCAGTTGAAGAAGCAGTAGAGCGTGTACGAAATGGAGAAAATCCAGAATTAACCACAAGACAAAAACATACAAGAGAATGTTTTGTCGTACTAGAAGACGGTGCAGATGCCAAAAAAATTGAAAAAGAAATTAAAGAAATGCCAAACTATTTTGCGGAATATGACACAACTGTTCATTTCATTAGCCAAGAAGAATTGTTGAAAGAACATGTAGGATTGCCACATGGTGGAAGTGTTCTACATGGAGCTGTTACGAAAAATGGGAATAAGCAAGTGGTAGAATATTCGTTAAAACTAGATTCTAACCCAGAGTTTACAGGTTCCATTTTGATAGCTTATGCACGTGCTGCTTACCGTATGAACCAAAAAGGAGAAAGCGGCGCAAAAACAATACTAGACGTATCGCCAGCACTTCTTAGTAGCAAAACACAAGAAGAATTATTAAAAATGGTATAAAGGAAAAATTATGAAAAAATATGGATTATGGATCTTGGCGGGAATAGCCATTCTAATTGTTATTTTTGTACTAATCGGAAAAGGAAAAAATACACCAGAATCACAAGAGATAGACCAAGAAAAAGAAGTTGAAAAACAAGCCCAAGAAGAAATGCAAGCCAATGGTTATGGGCTAGGAATGTACTATTATTCTCGCCTAAAAGAGTTAAATGGAACGTGGGCATTAAACGAGATACAAGGAAAAACTGCACCTTATCGTGTGAAAGCAAGTTGTGCAGATGAAATCCGTTCCATTTGTACCGACAAAGCATTTGAGCAATTTAAGGCTTATTGGGAAATAGAAGACAAAGGAGATGGATATTACACCTTCCCAAAAGATTGCTCTCAATCCAGTTATTTATCGGAACAAATTACCTTAAAAGAAGAAACAGAAAATCGTATCACACTTAGTGTACAAGCAACACAAATGGATACCAAAGAGAAAAAAGAATATCCATTTGTATTGGTAAAAGTAGGGGGAGATTGGCTCGTAGATAATTTTATTATGCCAGAGTAAAAAGCAAAGAGAATAACGACTTGCAAGTTATTCTCTTTTATGATATGAAATAGAAAAAAACAAGAGAGGGAAAATATGAAAAAGAAAAAATGGATTATGCTACTTGCCGTTATATGTTTTGCCATCGTACTTGTTCCAATTCCGCGTCGTTTGCGAGATGGAGGTTCTGTTGAATACATGGCAATTTTGTATCGTATTACCAAAGTACATCAATTCTATGAGAACAATTCTCAAAATCCATACCGAGATGGTATCAAGATTGAAATTCTCGGAAAAGAAATCTATTCTTCTGTATCTAAAGAACCGACAAGCATACCAGAAGAAAAGATTTCGTGGGATGCGATTACCGAAAATGGAGTAAATGAGGAACTATTATGGAGCCAAGTGAACCAAGCAGACTTAGCAACCATCGCCCAAATTCTGCAAGATACCATTGAGGAAGAAATACAAGAGGAAAGAGAAAATCCAGAATTGGTGGTACAAGAAGGTTGGGTACGCATTTTTGAAAAAGAAGGCTATCGCCAAGTGGTAGAAATGGGCGAAAAAGCCGCCAAGCCACTTTATTGGATTTTATATAAAAGTAAAAATGCAGGACTATATGAATACCTTTGTAGCCATGCCCTATATGAGATTATGGAACTAAATATGCAACAAGCAAACGGAGAATTTACTTGGAGTAATGCCAAAGAATTTCTAGAACAATTTAATCAAGAAATGCGAAGTCGCAAACCAAAGGATTTTACATTAATAGACCAGGAGAGAAAAGAAGTAAGTTTGTCCGAATTCTATGGTAAACCAATGGTGCTTGTGTTTTGGGCAAGTTGGTGTTCTCCGTGCAAAGAAGAATTACCATCCATAGAAGCTGCCTACCAAAAGTATCAAGAGAAAGTACATTTTCTAGCCATCAATATGACAAGTTGGGGAGAAGAGACCATTGAAAATGCAAACCATCTCATAAATGAGAAAAATTATCACTTTCCAGTATATTTTGATCTTAATGCAAATGTGGAAAAGGCTTATCAAATCAACTATATTCCGCAAATTCGTTTCCTTAATAAAGATGGAAGTGTATATCAATCGAGCCAGAAAGTAGCCAGTGAACAAGAAATCATAGAAGTTATAGAAATTATGTTACAAAAGTAAAAGGGAGACGTACCAATGAAAACAGCAATCATTCCAGTCAAAATCAAACAAGAGCAAGAGTTATATAATTTATTAGATACAAGTAAAGAAACTTTAAGTGAAGACTAAAAAAATACTTGTTTGGCAAAATGGAGAAAATAGCAGTTTATGAGCAGATTGTAATTGAAATCGAGACCGAAGAACCTGTGGACTTAGCACAATTTCAAACTTGTTATAAAAATTACTTAAGCACAGAGCTTACAAAAGTCGAAAAAGAAATGAAATACAATCAATTTAGGAAAATACGATTTTTATTCATTGGAATTGTATTTATTGTTCTATCTGCTCTTTTCCAAAACCAGTTACATACGATCATTTTAGAGTTATTATCCATTATTGGCTCTTTTGCTATTTGGGAGATGACCAACTTAATTTTAGTGGGAAATCGAGAACTAAAATCGAGTAAATTAAACTTGAAGAGAGAACTACAAACAAAAATTAGATTAAAAGAAAAGTAAACAAAAAATACTTTTTTGCGGACTTGCAAAAGAGTATTTTTTTGACTCTCGATAGAAAAACGAAAGAATATTCGGGGAAAACGTGATAAAAGCTTAGAAATGTAGAAAAAAGTGTTTACAAGAACAACAAAAAATGGTATAATAAAATCGTTGAATATTGCATAAAAGGAGGAAAATATGAAAGAAAAAGGAATTAAAATTATTGCAATATTAGCACTTTTTATTTGTGTCCAGTATTTATGCACTGGAATAATAAAAGAGCATGGAAAAACATTTGCCAATACAGATGAAGCGAATAGGCAAACACAAACCCAAGAAGATCCGTATGCAGGCGAATATATTCGATTAGGAACTGACTTGCCATGGCGTTCAGAATCCAGAGCAGGTTGGGACCAACTTCGTAATAATGTGGATAGCAATGGAAATAAATTAGCGGTAATGCGAGAAGGCGCTTATTATACCTTTGATCATGGTATATGGGCACACGCTACCTCTGAACTATATTTTGATGTAGCTGAGTATAGTGAAAACTATCATTGGTTAACTATGTATGTAGGATTGAACCGAACCTCTACGGCCGGAGATGGTGTGAAATTCTTTATTTATACATCAGATAAGGATAATTTTTATCGCGAAGGAGCAGAAAACTGGACCATCCAAAGTGATGCTAATCGAGTTTATACCAGAGGACAAGATGCCGTAAAAATCGAGATTGATATTCGTGGTGCAAAATATCTTCGCTTTACAGCCCATC
>CANSOY010000018.1 GCA_947648765.1 uncultured Clostridium sp. | reverse complement strand
CTGGTCTTATGCAGGAGTATGCCAATTACCGAAAAGAAAAGCAACCGATTCAATATCCGTCAGCAGGCAGTACTTTCAAAAGAGGAGATGGGTATATTACAGCACAACTCATTGACCTAGCAGGCTTAAAAGGAGCAAGTGTTGGAGATGCACAAATTTCTACCTTGCATGCAGGCTTTATTATTAACAAAGGCTCTGCTACCGCAAAAGATGTACTATCTTTAGTAAAAATGATACGAGAAAAAATCCAATCCGAATATGGTAAAACAATTGAACTAGAAATACAAGTATTAGGTGAAGAATAAAAGAAAAGAGAGGAAAAAGAGAAATGAAAGGCTTTTTGAAATGGTTTAAATCAAGTACAAAGGTAAAAAGATGGATGTTTTTAATCCTAGTGGGAATTATCCTTGCTTGCTATGGAATGGCAAAAATTATTGTGTCGCAAGAACTCGAGTTTATTGACCTTGCGAAAATTATTGCTATCTTCGTAGTTGGTTTTGTGTGTATTATTCTAGGTATTATCTATATCCAAAAACGTACCTTAGAGCTATTAGTACAAGAAACAGACTCCCGTAATGTGAATAAAGATGATGTAAAATCTTTAATTTTCAATAAAAAGGTATATAACCAAGGACCAAAAGTAGTTGTCATTGGTGGTGGCTCTGGTTTGAATACGGTTCTTCGTGGACTAAAAAACTATACCGACAATATTACTGCGATTGTAACCGTATCGGATTATGGAGCAGGCATTTCAAATTCTAGAAAATTACTGGAAACAAAACCATTAGAAGATATTGCAGATAGTATGATTGCATTATCTGCCAATGAGGATTTAATGAGAGCCCTTATGAAGCATGATTTTCGTAGAGGTAGGTTGCAAGACATTACCTTTGGTGATATTTATTTCCTAGGAATGCAAGATATTTTGGGAGATTTTACAAAATCTATTGAACAAGCAAAAAATGTATTAAATATTACTGGAAAAGTTTTACCAGTTACGATGGATGAAATGACCATTTGCGCAGAATTAGATGATGGAACGGTTATTCAAAGCCGTGAAAAAATTCCAGAAGTAGTTAGTAGCAAAATTAGTAAAATTAACCGTATCTATATTACACCATCTAACTGTAAACCAGCAGATGGCGTATTAGAAGCTATCGCAGAAGCAGACGCGATTGTCATTGGACCTGGAAGCTTATACACCAATGTTATTCCAAACTTATTGGTAAAAGGAATTTCCAAAGCAATTAAAGAGTCCAAGGCTTTCAAAATCTATGTAAGTAATATTATGACAGAGCCAGGACAGACAGATAATTACTCCTTAGCAGACCACATCAAAGCAATTATTGACCATGTTGGAAAAGGTGTCATCGATTACTGTATTTATGATACGGGAGAGATTGTTCCAGAGTTTATTCGTAAATATAACTTAGAAGGTGCGGACTTAATTGAACAAGATACAGCTAAAGCAAAAGCAGAGGGGATTTATTTAATCCAAAGAAACTTGTCCTATATTGATGGAGAGTTTATTCGTCATAATCCAGACGCTGTAGCAACCGCTATCATCCAACTTATTTGTGAAGACATGAAGTTCAGAGATCGACAAAATGATGCGCAATATGTGATGTTAAATGACCGTATCAAAAAGACGAAAAAATCTTTGAAAGCAAACCGACAACCAGTACCAAAGAAAAAGAAAGCAGATATTTTAACAAGCAATAGCAGATTTGCAAGTAAGTACCAAGAAAGAATTATCTCCATCCAAGAAAGTGATGGAAAAGCAGTTGGGGTGCCAAAGAGAATTCAAAAAGAAAAAGCAAAGGCAAGAAGAGCAGCACCACCAAAGCACAATGTGAATTTTAACTTCGGAAGAAACAACAAAAACGATTGGAAAAAATAACGAAAAACAATCAGATAAAATGTTGGAGGAATACAAATGAAATACACCAATAAAGATGTAGATTTAGAAAACGGATTAAAACGAGAGTGGCTCATTACCAATGGAATTGGCGGGTATGCCAGTTCCACAGTAGTGGGAGCCAATACCAGAAGATATCATGGAATATTAGTAGCACCAATCGCACCACCAGCAAGACGTTGCGTTCTCTGCTCGAAAATTGATGAAGCGATTGAAATTAATGGTAGAACCTATCCACTTTATACCAATCTCGGCAAAAACTATGTGTCAGACGGCTACAAACGTCTCTATAGTTTTGAAAAAGAATACATCCCAATCTATACCTATGTTGTACAAGGCGTAACAATTAAAAAATTTATTTGCATGCAATATGGAAAAAATACAACCTGTATTTTATATAACATTCAAAATGCCAATGAAAAGGTGAAACTAAAGTTAGCACCGATTGTGAATTTCCGAGATTTCCATTCGATGAGCACAGCAAGTGAATTTGATGTCAAACAAGAAGTAAACGGTAGAAAAGTAAAAATTGTCATGGGAGAAAGTGATGCCCACCCAATTTTCTTTTACGCCAGTGATGGGAAATACATTGAGCACAAAGATGATGTATACCGCAATATGTATTACCCAGAAGAGGAAAGACGTGGATTTCCAGCAGAAGAAAATCATGCGGTACCAGGCGTATTTGAAATTGAACTTGCACCAGAAGATACCAAAGCAATTACAATGGTATGCTCGATGGAGGCTAACATTGAAGAAATTGATGCACGTAATGTCATTAGTCGTGAAATTGTCCGTATTAGCACAGAGTTATATGACTCATATTTAGTAGAAGATAAAGACAGTGTAGAGTACCGACAACTCATGAAGAATTTTATTATCGCATCAGATAATTTCTTAGTAAAAAGACCAAGTTTTGGCTTAGATACGATTATTGCGGGATATCCATGGTTTTTAGATTGGGGACGAGATACCTTAATTGCTTTTGAAGGACTATTACTCATTCCACGACGTTTTGAAAAAGCAAAAAGTGTTTTGAAATGTCTAGTCAAAAATATGCGTTATGGGTTAATTCCAAATGGCTATGCAGAATTAGACAGTACGCCATTATATAACAGTGCAGATGCAGCATTACTGTTATTTGATGTTGTGAAAAAATATGTGGATTACACCAAAGACTATACCTTTGTCCAAGAAGAACTAATGGGAAAAATGACGAAGATTATTGAAGCATATACTATTGGTATTGAAGAAGATAACAACCATATTTTTATGGATGATGATTTCCTCATTTCTTGTGGAGATGGAACCATCCAAAATACTTGGATGGATGCGAAAATTGGAGATAAAGCAGTTACCCCAAGAAATGGAAAAGCAGTTGAAATCAATGCCATGTGGTATAACGCACTTTGCGTCATGCAAGAATTATGTAGCAAATTTGGACAAAAAGAAGAAGCAAAAGATTATGCAAAAGTAGCTGAAAAAGTAGAAGAATCCTTTGCAAAAGCCTTCTATAACCCAAAGAAAAAATGCCTTTATGATGTGGTAGGAGATCCAAAAGTGCGACCAAACCAGTTATTTGCACTTAGTCTATCCTATCCCGTACTAGACCCAGCGTCGGACATCGCAAAAGAAGTGTTTGAAACTGTAACGAAAAAGTTGAAAAATCCATATGGACTAAAAACACTTGCTAAAGGGGAAGAAAACTATGTAGATGTCTATGAAGGCGACCCAGTAAAGCGCGACTCTAGTTACCACCAAGGACCAACTTGGCCATGGCTGATGGGACTCTATTACAATGCTTTTTGTCGTATCCTACAAGCAGAAAAGAGAAAAGATAGACGCAAAGAATTAGAAGACGAATTGAACCAATTTGTTGAGGAAGTAGAAGAGGTATTTGAAGAAGAATTAGAACACGGAAGAACCGTTGGCAATATTGCAGAAATGTATGACTCTATGCCACCACAACTTGCGAAAGGAACGATTGCACAAGCATGGAGTGTAGCAGAAATCTTTCGTATCATAATCAAGGGAAAATACCATAAATAAAGGAGAAAAAATGAGAATATTAGGAATTGACCCAGGGTTTGCCATTACGGGTTACAGCATTATTGACTATATCGGCAATAAGTTCCATCTCATTCATTCAGGAGCAGTCTTAACACAAGCGGGGGAGTCATTTCCACTCCGCTTGTTAAAACTCAATACGAAATTAGAAGAAATTATTGATACCTACAAGCCAGACGCTGTTTCGGTTGAGGAATTGTTTTTTAATCAAAATGTTACAACAGCTATCAATGTAGCACAAGCAAGAGGCGTTATCCTAGTAACTTGTTGCAAAAAAAACATTCCAACCTATGAATATACACCGCTACAAATTAAACAAGCAGTAACAGGATATGGAAGAGCCAATAAAGTACAAGTACAGAAAATGGTCAAAACCATACTCAATGTAGAACAACTACCCAAATTAGACGACACAACCGATAGTATGGCAGCAGCCATTTGCCATGCACATAGTGCAAGATTTGCTGTGAAATTGTAACGAGAAAGGAGAAAGGACATGGCAGAGAAAAATCCTAATTTATGTTTGCTATATGGGAAAGAAACGTATTTTTTAGAAAATGTACTCAAGAAGATAAAAAAGGATTTTGGCGACCTTATCAAAGGCATCAACTATATTACACTTGACCAAACCAATGTCCAAGTTCTCATTTCAGAAATTCAAACACCAGCGTTTGGCTATGAAAAAAAGTTGATTTTAGCACGTGATACAGGACTATTCAAAAAAGCAGGAAAGAAAACAAAAGGCTCTCCTTCGGAATGGATTGGAAAAGTAGCCGAATATTTAGAAGAACACCAAGAAGAAATGAAAGAGTCTGTGGTACTCGTTTTTGTAGAAGAAGAAATTGACAAAAACGAATTATATAAAACGATGGATAAAATTGGAACAATCCAAAGTTTTGCAGAGGAAAAACCAGCACAAATTGTGGCTAGACTAAAAAGTATTTGCCAAGCGTATGAAGTGAAGGCAGACCAGCCAACTTTAGCATATTTGGTGGAAATGTGTGGAACTAATATGCAAGAACTCATCAATGAAATCCGCAAATTGATTGAATATGCCGGAAAAGGCGGAACCATCGACAAAAAAGCAGTTGACTTATTATGCACGCGTAAACCAGATAGCGTAATCTTCAATCTAACCGATTATCTAGGCAAAAAAGAAATTGCAAATGCCTTTCGTGTGTTACAAGATTTGAAATACCAAAAAGAGCCAACACAACTGATTTTAATTATGCTATATAACCATTTTAAGAAACTATACTATACGAAAAAAGCAGTCGAAGAAGGACGTCAAGATTTAGTTACTTTGCTAAATTTGAAACCAAACCAAGATTTTTTAGTATCAAAATACCGTACACAAGCAGGGCGTTTTCAAACAGAAGACTTGCGAGGACTATTAGAAAGCCTAGCAGATTTAGATTACCAATCCAAACAAGGAACCATTGATATCGATATTGGATTAGAGGCGATTCTTTGCCAATATTGTGCGTAGGAAAGAGAATGAGAAATTGTTCTCTTTTTTTGTTGGAAAGAAGACCTGAAATTTGGACATTTTTGTAGTTTTGTGGTAGAATAGGGACAAGAAAAAAGAGGAGATCAGAAAAACGATGTTGACAAGAGCAGAATTCAAAACTTGCTTAGAAGAAGCAGAGTTTTCCAAAAAGCAGACTGAAAGTATTTTACAAAAAAATATCGATAAAATCTTAAGTAAAAGAAATATAGATGAAATTAAAGGGATTCTAGAGGCACTAAAAGTATGTGCGATTTCAAAAGACCGAATTTCGGAGTCTTTACTATTGTTTTCGCTTGGAAAAGCAGAAGAAATTGTACCGGTTTACCAATGCTTGCGAGAACATAAAGTAGAACACGAAACGATAGAAGGATGTCTAACCGTTTTAGCAAGGGGACGACTTGAAAAAATTGGTAAGCGTTATGAAATCTTGGGAAATGCAGGTATCCATGATGAAGCAATCGCAAATTGTGTATCTGTGCTTATTGAAGGAAAGCAAGAAGATTTAGAAGAAAATGTGAAGACTTTTCCAGACAAAGGGATAACAGCAGAACAAATGGAAGCCTGCTTAGTAGTACTTGCAAAAGCAAACCAGCAAAGTGTGAAAGATATTTTCCAGAGTTTAGAAAATCACGAAGTTGGAACAGAAGCAGTGGAGAACTGCTTGTCCATCTTCTATAAGCGAACCGCACAAGAAGTAGAAGATTTACTAACCGTGCTAGATAATCACCACATTAGCAAAGGAAAAATAGCAGAATGTTTTGGTTCGCTCATAACAAGACCAGCCAGTGAAATTGACGCTATTCTTACTACTCTAGAAAACCATCAAGTTGCACCAAGTAAAATCGAAGAAATCTTGCCAGAACTACGCCTAAATCGAGGAAATGCACAAGATATGGATGCTTCTCTTACCACATTAGAAAAGCATCAAATGGACCGAGAAACCATTGATAAATATTTTGTAACCTTTACCATTGCAAGATCAAAAGAAATTGTATCCATCTATGAATTGTTAGACGAAAAGAAAATTCGCCCGAGTGCAGTGCGTGGTTGTCCTTCTTTACTACTAGAAGGCAATACCAAGAAAATGACAGACATTTTTGCCAAAATCGAGGCCCCTGAAAAAGATTTAGAAGCACGAGATGTAGAAGACTGTATGATTATCTTACTCAAAGGAAATCCAAAAGAAATTGACGAAATTTGGAAAGTCTTAAAAAGATACTCGATACCAAATGAGGCAATTAAAAACTGTTTGAGTGTTTTAGCTGTTGGAAAAGCAGATGAACTAGAGAACGTTTTGAAAAAACTAAAAGACCATCATTTTTCGCCAGAAACAATGGGAAGATATTTAGCACATATTGCTAATGAGGATACCCAAGAAATGCTAGCAATTATTGATGTATTAGATGCACATCATATGGAATCAAAAGCAATCGAAGATAATCTAATGGCTTTACGAAGAGAAAAAGCAGAGCATTTGGATGCTATGCTTACCTTGTTTGAAACCTATGGAATTCATATGCAAGCAGTGGAAAAATGCTTATCCGCTATTCCAAACCAAAAAGTAGAAAATGTAAGAAATGTACTGAAATCCTTACAAGAAAAGGGAACAACACCAGAAGAGATGGGATGTTATTTACGAACCATCTTAAATGGAAGTGGGCAAGACTTGAATGGAACCTTAAATCGTTTGCATGACCATCATGTGAGTATGCAGGCAGGTCTTTCGATGATTGGAAAAAGAGGAACCGGGCATGAGCAAGTAGGAAACTTCATTGAAATGATGGAAAAACATAATTTACAAAAGGAAACTGCGATAAATCAACGAGGGAAAACAAGCCAAACGCAGGATAATAGATGGGCACTTGCTCTTGCTAGACAAGACCCAGAAGCTTTAGATAATCTGTTTACGCAAGCAACAAAAATGGGCCTAAAGCAAGAATTATTGGAAAATTCTGCTCGTATTTTTGATAAACGAAATCCATACGAAGTAACCAAATTACTGGAATTGTTTATTACTTATCGAATTAGTAAAGAGCAAGCACAACGATGTTTGTTAATTTTACCAGCAAACCAAACAGTAGAAGAAATCAACAATATTTTAATTGCGATAGCCAAACATCCTATTCCGCAAGAAGCGGTAGAAAACATCTTACCAGAGCTATTAACCAAGGGAAATGCAGAAGACATTGACGCTGTCTTAAAAACATTGTTTGAACATAAAATGCCACAAACCACCATTGCCTACTATTTACGAGAATTTTTACTCGTAAGACCAAAAGAAGTCGTACAAATTTACAAAGTACTAGATGGGGAAAAGATTGATCCAGAAGTTGTAGCGAGAAATCCATTCGTCTTGTTAAAAGGAAATGCAAATCGAATGAGTCGAATTTTTCAAGTACTTCGTAAACACCACATTAATGGAAAAGCAACCGAAAATTGCTTATCTTTACTAAGAAGACGGAAACCCAGTTCAAATGGACCAGCTATTAACCATATTAGAAAAACACCGAATTCGACCAGAGGCAATTCAGAATTGCTTATCCATTTTGACCTATGCACAACCAAAGAAAATGGGAAGAAAATTGGAAATTCTAGAGGAATATGAAATACCAACAGAAGATATCCAAAACCATTTAAGTATATTGCTTTTAGGAGAAGAAGAAGAACTAAAAAGTGTTTTAGGTCGTCTGAAAAATCATAACTTTAGTCCAAGTGCAATCGGTAAATGTCTTGGTATGATTGGCGAAAAGGATGAGGATTTAGACCAACAAGAAGACTTATTCCAACTTCTTCAACAAGACTATTCATTACAACAAGAAACAATCGAGAAAAACTGGATGGGAATCCGCCAAAAATCCAAACAAGAATTAGAAGACCTTTTACAAGTACTTCACAACCATAAGATTGCAGAAGAAAAATATGCTGAGTGTTTGGCAAGCTTAACACAAATTGATGGACAAGAATGGGAGAAGCTGTTCCAAGCATTGGAAGAAAGTGACTTAGATGAAACAAATATTGGCGATTGCTTGAAATTCTTAATGGGGCGAAGTATAGAAGAAAACAAAGCCATTTTGAAAGCTTTGTCCGATGCAGATGTTAGCCCAGATAAAATTGCAGAATTTTTCCAAATCGTAGGGGAAACCAAAGCAGAACAAGTTGCGGCAAATTTTGAAGTACTAGCGGAACATAATATTTTTACAACAGATATCGAAGAACATATGCTAGTTCTCAAAAGAGGAAATGCAGAACAAATGGGAGAAACTTTGGATATCCTTGAAAGGTTTGGAATTGATACACAAAGTATCGCTGAATCATTAAAAGTGCTGTATATAAAAACACCAGTTGAAATCGAAGATATCCTAATTGTTTTGACAGATGCCGGAATTAACCCAAAGGCAATTTCTAACTGCCTTTATGTTTTAATGGGAAATTCAGCAAATGAAATAGCAAAAGCAATCCGCATTATGATAGACCACAAGATTAGTATATCAGCTATTCAAGGCTGTTTATCGACTTTGGCTGTTGTTGATGTAGAAAAGTTAGACGATGTCTTAGTACTCCTAGAAGGACAAGATGTTACACCAGAAAAGTTAGAAAAAGCGCTTAATATGTTAGCAAGTGCCAAAACAGAAAGAATGCAAGAAATGTGGGAGATACTAGCAAAACATCAGATTAGCCAAGAAGCAGCCAATCGCTCTTTAACTGCTCTTACAAGAGCAAAACCAAGAGAAGTAGACGAAATTCTAACATTGTTTGAGAAAAATGGTGTTTCACCAGAAATAAGAGAAGAAATGTGGACGGTTGCAGTAGCAGACCGCAAGAATTTCCATGATATGCGAAGAGTATTTGACTTAGACTATGTACCAAAAAATAAAGAAAATCATGCTCGTAAAGTACGTTGGTATCTGAAACTAAAAGGATTGAGTGAGCAATATATGGACTTAAAAGAAGTCGAAAAATTTTGCGGTCAACATCATATGACTATTGCCAATTTCCTAAAAGGGGTAGTTTGTCATCCAACCATTTCAGAGTTTTATCCGGTCTTTTTAGAAAAATTGCAAAAAGGTGGTGTCATTTATATTGGCGGTCCAAAAGAAATGACCAAAGAGCAAATGGATGACCATGCAGAAGAATGGATGGAACTTTCTCGAACAGTTGCCCTTACCATTGCTAAAAGAGCAGTTAAAAATGTAGATATACAAGAATTAACAAGTCGAGCAATGGAAGTCATTGTGACAAAATGTGGAAATATTGTTTACAACCTAGAAGATAATAACGACCTTATGCGTGGAGCTATTTTCAAAAGAGCATATAAAACCTTGTTTTATCGCTATGATACGAGTGAAAATGCACTTTCTCTTACCTATGAAGATGCTAAAGGTCAAGTGCGAGAAAGAGATATTGCTATTTATGATAAACATCCATCTGAACGTACCAAACTACAGCAAACCATCGATTACCAAAAAGCAGAATTTGATGACCGTGAGCAAGAAATTATGGAATGCATGATAAGCCTAATTGAAGTAGGGGAAGCAGACGATATGCAACGCAAAATTGCTTTATCGCTAGGACTAGATACTGAAACAATAGAAGCGGCTATTCAAGGAATTCGTCAAAAAATGATTGACAACAAAGTGGTACGAAAATCCAGAAAAGGACGTTATGTATTTAATCATAAAGGAGAACCAGCACCAAAGCCAGAAGAGCCAGAGTTGTAAAGGAGAAGAAATGGAATATTTAGAAAAATATGGAGTAACACCAGAAGAAATCCAAACCCTAAAAGACCGTTATGCAGATGGGATTATTCGCTTTTTATGTGAAAATGAGAATTTTGTTGTTTCCAAAATTCAATATTTACAAACCGAAAAAATCCATAAGATTTACTGGCTTATGATAAACAATATCCAAATTTTCTTGGAAAGTAAAACTGCACTCAAAGAAAAAATAGAGGGAATGAAGCAAAAAGGAATGACAACCAAAGAAATTCAAATGGCTTTATTGCAAGAAAGATAACGAAAAATACCTTGCTACATTTTGGAAGCAAGGTATTTTTATGTATAAAATCCTTGTGCATTTTCCATAATAATACAAAAAGAAAGAGGGAAGATTATGATCAATTTTCGTACGGATTTAGCACTAGAAAGAAGAGAGGTTTATCGCAAAGCCAACCGTCTAGAACAAGAGATTGAAGGGATTGAAACAGAAGAAGAGCAAGTCAATGAGAAAATTCGAGTAAGCCGTGTTAAAATTTTGGATGCAAAAGGAGAAGATGCGATTGGAAAGCCAGTCGGTAGTTATATTACCGTGGACTTGAAAGGACTAAAAACAGCAACCGAAGAGGAAATCGAAAAGGCATCCAATGTGGTAACAAAAGAATTGAGAGCCTTAATTGAAAAACACATTGGCTCGCAAGATAGTATTTTAGTAGTAGGTCTCGGAAATGAACAAGTAACACCAGATGCCCTAGGACCAAAAGTTGCCACGCAGATTGATGTAACTAGACATATCCTAAACTATATGCCATAAGTCTTAGAATCTGGAACAAGAGAAGTGAGCGCTGTATCGCCAGGGGTACTTGGAACGACTGGAATTGAAACACAAGAAATCTTAAAAGGAATTGTAGACCATGTGAAACCAAAATTAGTCATTGTGATTGATGCACTTGCTTCGAAAAGTATTGAAAGAATTAGCAGTACGGTTCAAATTGCAGATACAGGAATTGTGCCAGGTGCAGGCGTGGGGAATACCAGAAAAGAATTAAGCGAGCAATCTCTTGGCGTTCCAGTTGTTGCTGTTGGTATTCCAACTGTAGTAGATTTAGCAACAATTACAGACGATTGTCTCGATTTATTTATTACCAAATTGCAAGAAGAAGCAAAATCCAATGAGTATCTCAATTCTTTGAAAGAACAAGACAATTATGAGGAAATTAAAGAAGCATTGGTACCAAATGGATACAATATGATTGTAACGCCAAAAGAAATTGATGACCTAATTGAAAATATGAGCAGTGTTGTAGCAAGAGGTATCAATTTTGCGATGTAAGGGATTTTCTATAAAAGATATTGACATTGTGAAAGAATACTATAAAATAAAGATAACGAAGTAGGTAAGAAAAAGTTTCACTTTAATAATTTAAGGAGGGAATGAAAGTGTGTAAACTTTGTTCAAAGCCATTCCACACGATTGTTTCTTTAGAGAAAGGAGACAATTGGGAACGGTTTCGAATCACCGTTCATCTGCCAATGGTAAACGGCTGGTTCGAGCAGGTTCGGCTCAATGTCATAAAAAGTGAGTCAGAATGGAATGGTGCCAGATACGAGATTCAGCACAAAGAAAACGACGTAGAATATGCCATTTTTGAAGCAGATGTTATGCTGGAAACAAGTGCACTCTATTACTACTATATCTCGTATGTGTGTAATGGAAGGTACACACTCCTAAAAAAGGAGAGCATCACAAAAGAGCAGTCGATTACTAGGCAAGAATGTTTCAAACTTTCCGTCAATTTTCACGCACCGGACTGGGCAAAAGGTGCTATTATGTACCAAATACTTCCAGACCGATTCTATCGCAACCATTCGGTAAAATTGCCAGAAATCCCGGGCAGAAGAATGATGGATAACTGGTATGAGAAGGTGCCATTGGGAGCAAATGAAGTAGGAGAGTGGAACACCGAGTTCTATGGCGGGAATCTCTTAGGAATTGTGGACAAATTGGACTATATCCAAAGCTTTGGCGTAGACATTTTGTATCTCAATCCAATTTGCTATGGACAATCAAATCACTTGTACGATACAGTTGATTATGCCTGTGTAGACCCATTTCTTGGGACAAAAGAACATCTGCAGAAATTGTGTGAAGAACTGCACAAACGCAAAATGTACCTTGTTTTGGATGGTGTATTCAATCATACAGGGAACCATAGCGTGTATTTTGACCAATTTGGAGAGCATGGAACAAACGGGGCGTACAATAACCCAGATTCGCCCTATCGAAACTTCTACCGGAAAACTTGGAGCAATGGAGTCGAGTATTATAACTTCTGGTGGGGGCATCGAAACTTGCCTGAGTGTAATACTTTGTCAGAAGATTGGATTGCGTATATCACAGGCGAAGGAGGTATCATCGACCAATGGTTTGCTTGTGGCATTGACGGAATCCGACTGGATGTTGCAGACGAACTTTCAGACTTAATGATTGAACGGATTTTAATAGCAATCCAAAGGAACAAGCTAGATGGCTTCCTTTTCGGAGAGCAATGGGACAATCCAATGCGAAGAAACCGTGGATTCTTAAAATCTGGCAAGGGTATGCATTCGGTTATGGACTATCTTTTAATTGATTCGCTAATTGGGTATTTCAATTATCAAGATGCGAAGAAACTGGGGGATATCTTAAATGAGATTTTTACCGAATATCCCAAAGACACGATTGATACCTTGATGCAACCGACTTCCACTCACGACATTTCCAGAGCAATCGAGTTGTTTGCGACCAATTCTTTTAACCCAAGGAAAGGGCATAACTGGGATTTGGATTGTGGAAATGCCTCGGATTTTGTGCGGAACCATCAACTGACCACAGAAGAGTATGAATTTGGCAAGAAGAAATTTAAGAGTTATGCAGTAGCATTAGCATTTCTGCCAGGAATTTTCTCCATCTTCTATGGGGATGAAGTGGGATTACAAGGCATTCATAACTTGGCAAATCGAGCACCCTTTCCGTGGGGAAGAGAAGATGTAGAACTGCAAGCGTATTTTAGAAAAATGCTGTCTGTGAGAACACAAAATGAATTCTTGAGAACAGCAGAGTGTAAGATAAAGAAGATTTCCAAAGAACACTTTGTTTACGAAAGAATCGGCAAGCAAGAGTCAATCCTTGTTATTGCCAGTCGAACGCATTATGAAACCTTGCTACACATTCCAGCAGATTACCAAGATGCAGAAATTCTTTTTTGCATTGGAGAGCAGACAGATCGGAAAACGCTTATGCCATATGGTGCTGTCATTTTTAAGAAGAAACGAAGTTAAACACAATGAAAAAGGAGAACTGCCAAGATTTTGGCGGTTCTCCTTTTCTCTATGTTAGGTGGTAAATATAATACGAAGGAATGCAAATAATAACAAATGACAAGGATAAAATACGTAGAAGAAATATTTAGATTTTTTTCCTTGTTTTCCGTTATACAAAAGAATCGGAACAATGGCAAGGCTGGTAAACAAACAAAGAAGTATATTGGGATAATAGAAATTGGTTTGTAAAAAACTTGGGATAAATTTCACTATGGTAAGCCCCAAAAAAGCAACTACCATGCCAATTTTATGGTTACGGAGCACATAAAATAGAAAAATAAGAAGTACCCCATAATAGCCATAATCTGTATGAAGTAGGCTGGCTAGTCCAGCAAGCAGAATACAAGCCAAAAAGCCAAGCCATTTAGAAGGACATTTTTCATAAGCATAAATGGCAAAAAGTCCAAAAAGAAGGGTAAAGAAAATATTAAGTGTTAAAAATTCGCCAGTTATGGTATAGAGAAAAAGAGAAAATGGAATTTGGGATAGCAGTGCAAAAAGGAGCAAACGAAGTGCATACTTGTTCGGATTGCTCGTATGTTGGAAACCTTGTGAAATTTGGAAAGCAAAAATCGGAAAAGCAAGTCTTCCAAGATAATTCCAAGGGCTAAATTTGCCATAAAAAGCAAAAGAAGCATGGTCAATCAACATGGAAATAATCGCAAAGATTTTCAAAACAAAACTGCTCATTTTTCTCCTTCTTTCTCAATCTTTTTCTTGTTCAAATTATATCGTTTCAAAGAACAAAAGTCAAACAAATGGGAAGTTTGAAAAAAGATACAAGAACGGTTGAAATTAAAAGATTAGTAGGATATAATATGAGGTATCTTGGGGGAATATTAGAAAAAGAAAGAAGATAAAGGAAATGAAGAAAAAATTGAAATTATTGGGGATTGTTATTGGGTTACTCTTTTGCGTGGGAGTAACGCTAGTAGCATTTTGTTATCGAGAACCAAAAGTAGCAGTATTGTCATATCACAATGTGGCAAAAAGAGAAGAATGTCCAGACGAAGATCCATGGTGTGTTAGTGTGGATTGTTTCGAAAAAGAAATGAAATATCTACATGATGCAGGATACAAGACCTTAACAATGGAAGAATTTTACGAATGGAAAATAGGGAAGAGAAGAGTTCCGTTCCGTAGTGTTCTCATTACCTTTGATGATGGGTTATTATCCAACGCAGAATATGCCATGCCAATTCTAAAGAAATATGGACTAAATGCAACTATCTTTTGCATCGGAAAAAATGTCGAAGAGTCCAAAGATGAAACTTGGACAGGGGATAAAACCCGCTATATGATGCGAAAGAAATTAAAAGAGTACAAGAAAAATTATCCAAATATTGAGTTCTATTCTCATTCGTATAATATGCATTATGATAATGCTGTGGATACACAGACCAAAGAAGAAATGAAACGCAATGTGAAAAGATATGAAGAACTCTTTGGCAAAACAGATGTAATGGCATATCCATACGGAAGATATAACGATAAAGCCATTTCTGTTTTGAAGGAGCATGGCTATAAAATGGCATTCACATTGTTGGATAATCGAAAAGCAACACGCAAAGACGATAACTTCAAAATCAATCGTATCAATACATCTTATGATAAACCACTGTATAAATTTGCATTAAGACTGTTATTACCATATTAAGGAGGTATCCATGGAAAAGGTCAGCATCGTTGTTCCAACCTATAACAATGAAAAAGTATTAGGAAAATGCCTAGACTCTATTCTAGCACAAACCTATCAAAACCTAGAAGTCATTGTCGTAAATGATGGCTCAAAGGACAAAACGCGGAAAGGTGTTAGAAATGTATGCGCAAAAAGACGAGCGCATTGTAGCTGTTACCCAAACGAACAAAGGCGTTAGTGCTGCCAGAAACCTAGGAATTGGAAAAGCAACCGGAACTTATCTAACCTTTGTGGATGCAGATGACCAAATCGAAAAAGATATCTTTGAAAAATTAGTGAAAAAAATAGAGGAAGAAAAAGTCGATGTTGTGCGATATAATTGCTATTACAGCACAGCAGAAAATGCCAAGATGTCTACTGGAAATATGGCTGGTTTTATCAATCAAAAAATCGAAAAAGACCAGTTGGAGGAAGTCAGAAGAAAACTCATTACAGGGGAACTTTCCGGCTATGTATGGTTACTATTTGCAAAAACAGAACAAATTCGAGAAGCTAATAAAGGACAAGTCTTTAATAAAAGAATTCATTATATGGAAGATACCTTAGTATGTTTAGAAATGTTTGGCAAAGTACAATCTGCCTATTTTTATGACGAACCGGGTTATTACTATTACTACACACCAGACGAAAAACTACGTGAAAAAAGTTTTTATCAAAATTACCTTAAAAACTTAAATGTCGTGTATTCCAAAATGAAAACCATCTTAAAGAAACAGCATTGTTTTTCAAAGGAAATGGAGAATTTAATTGATGTAAAATGGTTAAATACAATTGTAGACCATTTTGCACTCATTGAAAAGACAGATGCCAAAACAAGCGCAACCGAAAAATTACGTTTAGTGGCAGAACTAGAGTATACCAAAGAGCCAGTAGCAAGTGAGTGGTATCCACTAAAATCCTATAATGCGAAAATGGTACAACTATTACAAAAGGAGAAATATGGACAATTTTTCTTTCTAAACAAGGTAAGAAGAATTGTAACAAAGTTAAAACACTAAAGGAGAGAAAGATGAGAGTAATTACAATCAAGAACTGGAAAGCAGTAAATGCAGTACCAAAGGCACTCAAAGATGTCAAAAATATTTTGAAAAAAACATATAAAGCACAAGACTGTATTATTGATATGGAAAAAGGAAAATTTCGTGCGAAAAGAAAATTAGCAAAACAGTTAATAGATAGTGCATTTTCAAATGAAGTATTTGTCATCCAATATCCAACTCCAGTTGGAAAAACATTACTCAGTCTGGCCAATAAGAATAGAACGATTTTACTCATCCATGATATTGTTGGCTTACGCTATCAAGATGAAAAAATATTAGCAAAAGAAATCAAAATCCTAAAGCGTTTTCCATATTTAATCGTACACAATCAAAAAATGAAAGAATTTTTAATGAAAAAGGGGATAAAATCCCAACAAATGTATTGTATTGAACTTTTTGACTACTTGTACGAAGAAACCGAAAAAAAGAAAGAAAATAAGACTCTAGTACCAAGACTAAAAGATGAAGTGGCTCTTTGTTATGCAGGAAGCCTATTACCAGATAAAAGTCAATTTATCTACCAATTAACCGAAGATACACTTACTTTTCCATTGTATTTGTATGGAAGTGAAGTTGATCAGAGGCAATTAAATGCAAAAATTCATTATGAAGGAAATGCAAAACCAGATGAATTGCCAGCACTGATGAAAGGAAATCTAGGTATTATCTGGGATGGACAATGGGATGAAGTTGACGAAAACAAAGGCTATAAAAATTATACCAAATACAATACACCACATAAATTGTCCTGCTATTTAGCAGCAGGAATGCCTGTCATTGTTTGGGAAAAATCTGCAATCGCAGAAATGGTAAAAAGAGAAAACATTGGCTATACGGTTCGTACCTTAGAAGGAATAAAAAATCTAAATTTGCAAGAATATTCTGTGAAAAAAGAAAGAATTAAAATCTTTCAACAAAAAGTAAGAACAGGCTATTATACCAAACGTGTGATGGAAGAAATCCGAAAGAAGATGGAAGAAAAAAATCGATAAAGGAAAGGAATACATGGAGAAAAAGAGCATTTCGAAAAACTATTTGTATCAATTATCTTATCAAATACTAGCACTGATTATTCCGCTGATTACAACACCATATATCTCGAGAGTATTAGGAGCAGAAGGAATTGGAATTTACAGTTTTACTTACTCGATTGCAACCTATTTCGTTTTATTTGGCTCACTAGGAATTGCAATGTATGGTCAGCGTGAGATTGCATATATTCAAGACAAAAAAGAAGAACGAGATAAAACTTTTTGGGAAATTGCTATTTTGCGAATTGTTTTAATGATGATTTCAGCAACGATTTTCTATTTTGCCTATTGTACAGGAGCAGAATATCAACTATATTTTCGCATTTTATTGTTAGAACTCGTTAGCAATGCTCTTGATATTAGCTGGTTTTTCCAAGGAATGGAAGAATTCAAAAAAACAGTAACCAGAAACTTTATTATCAAAATTACATTCACCGTATGTATTTTCCTTTTTGTAAAATCGCCAGAAGATTTAGTTAAATATTTCTTAGTAGCCATTGGAGGGAATCTATTAGGAAACCTATCTTTATGGCTCTATGTGTCCAAATATGTAGGAAAAACAAAAGTAACACAATTAAAACCGTGGAGGCATCTAAAACATACTTTTTATTTGTTCCTTCCACAAATAGCAACACAAATCTATACCATTTTAGATAAAACAATGATTGGGTATATGGTAAATAATAAAGCAGAAGTAGGGTATTATGAACAAGCACAAAAAGTAATCAATATGTTATTAACACTAGTTACTTCCTTATGGCCAGTTATGTTACCTCGTATGGCAAATACATTTGCAAATGGGGATAAGGCTCAAATGAAGAAATATTTAGCTACTTCTATGAAATTCAATTACACGCTTGCTTTCCCAATCATGCTTGGTGTAATTGCAGTATCGAATAGTTTTGTGCCAATTTTCTTTGGAAAAGGCTATGAAGGAGTTGTGCCACTGGTTAATATTTTAGCGGTTAGTATTTTATTCATTGGAATGAATAGTGTAACAGGAACACAATATTTATTACCAACCAAAAAGCAAAAAGCATACACCATCTCTGTAACAGTAGGAGCAATTGTGAATTTTGTCTTAAACTTAATTTTTATTGGTCGCTATCATGCGATGGCGGGAGCTGTAACTACTGTCATTGCAGAATTCACAGTACTTTCTATTCAAATATGGAGTATCCGAAAAGAGTGGCGTTTAACGGAAATCCTAAAACCAGGAATTAAGAATTTAATTGCCGGAGTTGCTATGTTTGTTGTTGCTCTTGGCGTTGGAACTGTTATTTCAAATCCAGTGCTTTCATTAGCAACCCAAATGGTAACAGGAGCAATAACTTATGGAATTGTCTTAATTCTCTTAAAAGATTCATTTGTTACTATGATATTAGATAAATTCAAACAGAAAAAGGAAATGCCAAAGGAGGTGTAAGGATATGAAGAAAGTAGTTATTTTGCTATTACATATGAGACATGGAGGAATTGAAAAACAAACGATAAATTTTGCAAATGAGTTGTGCAAAGATTATCAGGTGGAGATTATTTCTTGTTATGATATGCTTTCCGAACCAGCCTATTATGTGGACAAACGCATTAAGATTACCTATTTAATGCATGATAAGCCAAATAAACAAGAGTTTCAGGAGGCAGTTCACAAGAAAAAGATTTTTCGTATTCTAAAAGAGGGAATTCACGCATTTTCTATTTTACGAAAAAAGAAAAGTTATATGAAAAAAGCAATTCAGAACCTAGAGGCAGATTATGTGATATCCACTCGTATTGAATATGCAGATTTACTTTCAAAATATGCACCAAGTGGCGTAAAAACCATTACACAAGAGCATTTACATAATGATAGCCCAGAATATATCAAACGTATGCAAAAAGCATGTCGAAATATTGATTATTTAGTTGCCCTAGGACCTGGATCAAAAGAGAACTATGTCCGCTGGCTAGATGGAAATCGAAAAATTGAAATTGTCCAAATTCCAAACTTATTAGATAAAGTACCGAATTTGAGCAGTGATTTACGAAGTATGCAAATTGTCAGTGTAGGAAGGTTACATCCAGTCAAGGATTTCTGTTCTTTGATTGATGTGTTTGAATTGGTCCAAAAACAAATTCCAGAAGCACGCCTAACCATTGTTGGAGGCGGAGAAGAAAGAGCAAAACTAGAAGCAAAGGTAAAAGAAAAACGCCTCAATGGAAAGGTCGTTATTACAGGAATGGTGGACAAAGAGCGAGTTCAAGAAACTATGCTCTATGCCAGTGTCTATGCTATGACATCGCTAACCGAATGTTTCCCAATGGTATTATTAGAGTCTTTTTCGTGTGGTGTACCTGCTGTTGCTTTTGATGTTCCAGTAGGACCAAAAGCCATTATTAAAGAGGGCGAAAATGGACATTTAATTCAAAACCGAGATAAAGAAGAAATGGCAAACCGTATTATTGAGATTTTAACGAATAAAACCAAGCGAGAGAAATTAGGAAAAAACGCAAAGCGAGATGCGTACCAATACTTGCCAGAGGCTGTTATGCCAAAATGGAAGGAAATTCTAAAATAGGAGGAAAGTATGCTTACTGTTTTTACGCCAGCATATAATAAGGCAAAAACCTTAAAAAGGTTATACCAATCTTTGCTTGAGCAACAAGGATTACAATCGTCTTTTGAGTGGATTGTGATTAACGATGGTTCAACAGACGAAACAGATAAAATGGTACAAGAATGGCTTACCGAGAAAAAAATAACCATCCGATACATACCAAAAGAAAATGGTGGAAAACAACGAGCATATAATGAAGCAGTGCAAATGGCTCAAGGAGATTATTTCATTTGCATTGACGGAGATGACTATTTGGTTCCGGGAGCACTTGCAACCGTAGAGAAAGAAGCAGAAAAAATAAAGGATGACCCACAAATTGCTGGAATTGGCTTTTTAGAATACAAACATGGAAGCAAAGAAATCGTAGGCAGTAAATTTCCAGAAGACCGCATGCTGTCTACCTACTCAGATATTTACTATCAATATCAAGTAACAGGAGATAAGCAATTAACATTTAAGACAGAAATATTGCGAAAATACCCATTCCCAGTCGTAGAAGGAGAAAATTTTATTCCAGAAGGCATTCTATTTAATCGTATTGCAAAAGAATACAAAATGCTATTCTTAAATGAAGTAATTGCTTATGTAGAATATTTAGACAATGGCTATTCAGCCAATTATTTCAATTTAGTAAAGAAAAACCCAAAAGGAAATATGCTTTACCTAAAAGAATTATATGAAGTTACACATAAACTCTATGATGTAGCAGCTTTTGACCTATTTGGGATTTATGCAAAAGAAAAATGGATAAAAGTTGTTCAGCAACATCAAAACCCATTCTTAGCAACATTATTGTATCCAATTGCGTGGGTAAAATACAAGCAAAAAGGTTAAGGAAAACAGATAGGAAGTGAAAGATTGAAGAAAAAATTATTATTTTTTGGCTATACCCTCCAAATGGGAGGTGCGGAAAAAGTATTGGTAGATTTTTTGAATGTTTTAGCACCAGACTATGAAATTGATTTGGTTTTATTGCAAGCCAAAGGTGAATTATTAAAAGATGTGCCAGAAACCGTAAAGGTTCAGCAAATTCGAAATAACCCTGTTTCATACAGTTTGTTTCGCTATATACCATATTTTCGCAAAAAGAAAATTAACCAGATTGCAAACCAAAAAGAGTATGATGTTGCGATTGGCTTTTTGGAAGGAAGAAGTGCTACTTGGGTAGCGGATATTCAGAAAAAAGTTCGCCGTATTGCATGGATACACAATGATGTTACGAAATTTGATATTGGAATTCCAGAAGCGGAAATTAGAACAACTTATCCGCAAATGGACGAAATTGTTGTGGTATCTGAAGAAGCCAAGAAGAATTTTGCAGAAAAATATGCAATTCCAGAAGAAAAAATGACAACACTATATAACTTAATTGATGACAAGAAAATAGAAATGTTAGCACAAGAGAAAGTTGCACCAAACACCAACTTTACATTTGTGAATGTAGGGAGAATGCGTCCACAGAAAAGACAAGATAGACTAATTGAAATCGCAAGCCAATTAAAACAAGATGGATACGATTTTCAAATTCAAATTATTGGAGATGGCGTAGAAGAAGAAAAACTAAAAGCACTTGCCCAAGAAAAAAAAGTAACGGATGTTGTGCAATTTCTAGGACTACAAGAAAATCCATATCCCTATGTTAATCAAGCAGACTGCTTTGTCTTAACGAGCGATTTTGAGGGATTTGGCATTGCTGTCAAAGAAGCGTTGTTACTAAAAACACCAGTCATTTCAACCAATGTAACTGGTGTGAAAGAATTATTAGAAGAGGAACGATATGGAACTTTATGTGCCATTGATACAGAGGCTGTTTACAAAGCCATGAAAGATGTATTAGACCACCGAGAAAAATTAGATAACTGGAAGAAAGCATTAGCCCAATATGATGGAAAAAATGAAGAAATTATCCAGAAATTAAAAGGAATTATTGAAAACAAAAGATAAAAAGGGGAAGATGGAGGAGAAAATGAACAAAATAAAAAAGATTGCAACCGTAGAGAATTTAAGTAAAATATTTCTAATTTATATCTTATTACAACCATTTTTTGATATTCTAAGTTTCTTAGATATTCGAGGAATGATACCATTTGGTATATCCACTTATGTAAAACCACTGATTGTATTTGGATTGGGAGCATTTATCTTTTTTACCAACAAAGAGCAACGAAAAAAATGGTTTTTACTCTATTTTATTTATGTTGTTTTAATGATTATTCATTCTTTGATGTTAAAAGAGTTAAATACGGCAAATTCAGTTGTATTTCAAGAAATACGCTATATGATAAACATTGCCTATATGCTTGCTTTGTACATGATATTTGACTTTTTCTATCGCAATTATGAGAACCGAGAAGAATTTATCCAAAAACTAAAAAAGACGATTGTTTGGACCTTCCTTTTCTATTGCATTACCATTTTACTTGCGATTGTAACAGGAACTTCTGGCAAAACATATGAATATGCAGATCCAAATAAGCAAGGTTTCAAAGGTTGGCTAGACTCTGGACAAATTTTTGGACATGCTTTATCCATTTGGATACCATTTATTTTATATTACCTATTAAATTTCAAACATGAAAAAAAGGCAGTCGAAGTCCTTGTTAAGATAATGGCAATTTTACCAGTTGTTATTTTGAGTTTAATTGGAACGAAAGTAACCTTTTATATGGTAGTGATTGTAGCAATTACCCATGCTGTGATTGATGGATTTTATGGAATTCGTCAGAAGAATAAAACGCATTTAGGAAATGCAGTAATTTGTCTTGTAATTGTAGTGGGGTTAGTTGCTTTCTATAAACATTCACCTGTATATGTCAATGTAGAAATTAACAGAGCGGTCCTAAATGAGGGGGTTTCAGAAGATACGATTAAACGCGAACAAAATAGCCGAAAAGATTTACGACAATTAGAAAAGGATATTTCTGGATTAAATGGAACCAAAAATAAACGAGAACAACGCAAATTAAAAACACTCAAAGACTATTATGAGTGGGACTCAAAAGCAACCAGTATCCTAGAGAAAAAATATATTGACGGTTCCGTTCATCCAAGTGATAACCGTGCCAAACAGTTAGTATATAACTGGCAAAAGTTCAAACTTGCAAGTCCAAAATATAAACTATTTGGATTAGGCTATTTGAACCAACCAGGAGAATTACAAATTGAGAGAGATTTATTCATGGTTATCTTTAGCCTAGGAATTTTAGGAACGCTTACCATTTTGGTATACCCAATCTCCAAATTTGTAAAAGCAGGAATTTGCATTTTGCAAAACTTAAAGACTGTTAGTCCAGAAACATTATATTTGTTTGAAGGCTTTGGTATTTTCTTCTGCATTAGTATTTATGCAGGATATACCTTTATCTACACCAATTTCTCCATCTTCCTAGTAGCCCTTATAACAGTACTTCGTTGGAACATGGACTGTATGCAAGTGGAAAAAAGAGAAAAAGCAGGATTTTTGAAGGGAATGAAAAAATGCTTTAATGGAACCAATGAGGCATTTTATACCAAGGTGGAAGAAAACTTAGACAAAGAACAAAAAATGTTTATTGTAACAGCAAACCCAGAAACCTTTATGAGAGCCCATCAAGATAAAGAAATTGAAAAAATGTTAATGGATGACCAAACTACGATTATTCCAGATGGAGTGGGTGTCATTAAGGGAGCACAGTATGCAGGAATTAAAATGCAGGAAAATGTAACGGGTGTTGACCTTGCGAAAAAGTTACTGGAATATGCAAATGAAAAGAAAAAAAGCATTTATCTATTTGGAGCTAGTAGAGAGGTATCGGAGCAAATGGAAGAAATGCTAAAAAGAGATTACCCAAATGCAATTCTTGCAGGAAGACAAGATGGCTATGTAGAGGATAAGAAAAAAGCAATGCAAGAGGCAGCTAAAACAAAACCAGATGTTGTATTAGTGGCATTGGGAGCACCAATCCAAGAAATGCTAATTTATGAAAATTTAGAAGCATTTGAAAAAGGTATTTTAGTAGGAGTTGGAGGAAGTTTTGATGTGCTAAGTGGCTCGAAAAAAAGAGCACCAAAATTCTTTGTAAAATTGAAACTAGAATGGCTTTACCGCATTACAACAGAACCAAAACGACTAAAACGATTTGTAAGATATAACATTCCTTATGGCTTCAAAATGTTGCAATATAAAGAACTATAATGGGGAGAAAGGGGAAAAGAATGGAGCAATTACGCAAAATAGTATTGACCATAGCATTCTATATTTTCATTGGAATTTTTGCGTTTACCGTGGCAGCCAATCAATGGTCTGCCTGTGGATTGCTTCTTCTTTTTCTACTTATCTTTGGAATACAAAAAATAAGACAAAAGAAACAAACGCAAAAAAGAGTACCAGAGAAA
>CANSOY010000017.1 GCA_947648765.1 uncultured Clostridium sp. | reverse complement strand
GCTAGCCAATAATCGAGCCACATTGTTTACCACAAAAGAAGTTCCATTTTTTGTGGTTCCAACAAAACTTACAATCTTTTTATCTCTGGATAATAGATAACTAAAATCAACTGGTTGTCCGTAATCTTCTCTGGTTGTTAAGTTTGTTGCATTGGTTGGTGCATAGGTATATGGTGTATTGCTGACTGGTCTTTGTACTGGCGAATATCCTGTTTGGCTCATACCATTTGGCATTCCACCTGGTAATACTTCTTGTCTTGGAGCAACCGTTGCTTCTGCTTGACTTCCAAAGCCCGGTAATACCATATCGTCATCATCATCAAATCCATTGGATGGTATACTGCTGATTGGTGTTTGACGAGTTGGCATTGCATTATTCTCCACCATATCAAATAGATTTACTTCTTCTGGTTCTACTACTTTGCGAGGTCTTCCTCTTCCACGTTTTGGTGTTTCTGCAACTGGTGCTATAGGCTCTACTGGCGTTTTACGAGGTCTCCCTCTTCCACGTTTTGGTGTTTCTGTAACTGGTGTCGCAGGCTCTACTGGTGTTTTACGAGGTCTCCCTCTTCCACGTTTTTCTCCTGTTACTGGAACCGGTGTTGCTGTCATAACAGGAGTTGGTGTTTGTGGTACTTCTGGCTCATCATCAAAATCTAATGCTGCTAGATTTAGTGGTTCTTCCTCTTCTTGGAAAGTTTGTTGTACTGGTGTAGGAGCAATTGGTGTTTGTGGTGCCGAATAAGTTGGTTGTTGTGGCATTTCTGGTGCTTGGTCACTTTTCTGAATTCGGTCCATACGAACCCCTGCTGGGATAACAACTGGTTTGGATAGATTCTGCTTGGTTAGTTGTTTTTCATATAACTCTAAACGACTTTGGTCATTTTCTGTTTTCTTACCATAATTGGACTCATAGTTGTTTAATCCACTCTTATTGGTTTTGGTTTTCACACTACCAAATGTCATAATTTCTTGATACTTTGGTGAACGTGCTTCTAAAACTGCTTTTACATTGAGTGGTAAGAATTTTGCAATGAGTCTTAATTGTGCATCTGTATATTGAACAGCAATGCTATCAAAACTTTCCACATATTTTTCTTCATTTTTTCCAAGTTTTTTGTAATGATTTAGAATGTTTTGAATTTCAACTTCGCTAACGTCTTCTTCGCTTTCTGCTTTATATTCTACATCATCGGAGTCAATTTTATAATAAATCTTTGCTTCCTTTTTAGTACGTGGTTTTGCAATTAACCCACAAACTTTCTCAATACTTCTGTCCCCACCTAGTAGTGCGCTATAAATTCCAATGCCGAATAGTTTTACTAAAAGCGACTCGCCTTTTGCTCTTCTTTCTGAACAAATTAAGATAATTGGAATATCATCTCCTGAAAAGTTTGTTGCTTCATCACTGATACTATCTAATTTGTCAAATAGGAATTTATCAATCGTTTCATAGTTGTTATTTGCAAATGGTTCTAAGTCTTCACTAATGACAATTCGGTCATAGGATTTATCTTTTTGTAATTCTTTGATAATTGCATTAAAATAATAAACATTTTTACTCGAGATAATCTCTTTATTTTGTTGTTGATATTTCTTGATGATGGATTCTGAAATATTCTCATTACTTACTGCAAATAAAACTTTCATTCGTTACCCCCTAAAACCTCTTACTACGATAGCAAATACAAGTGGTAATACTTGACAAATAACAAATACAGTAACGATTGCTATCATAACGCCAAATCCTCGATCTCTTACGTCCAATTTACGAACACCAATAATGTATTGGTAAATTGCTGCAATCGCAATTCCTACAAAAGCAAATGGTATACTGTAAATACGAACTTTATCCAAAAGATATGCGGTCATTCCATATGCTTCTGAACCATATTTATCGTTATAATTTTCAATACTTTTTAATTCTTTTTCTTTCATTTCAATTAACTGTCCTGTTGCTTCTTCTTTTACAACATTTTGACTTTGTACAGTTTGTGTTGTTGTAGCAGTTCCAACTGTTCTTGCATTGTTTGCATAAACTGCTTTTGTGGTTATAAGTAGTACAAAAATTGTAAGGATACTAATTCCTATTTTTTTCTTCATTTTTTGGCCCCTTTCCAACTTGTCTTTTTTCAATATTTTTACACCTATAATCATACACTACAATACCAAAAATAGCAAGAAAAACCAAGGATTTTTTTGAATATTTTTCCGTTTCTTTCTAGTCCGCTTTTCCTTTTGTTTCTATGCTTTGGTTTTTCCCGCAAAAAAGAGAGAAACTTCAAAAATTTGTTTTCTCTCTTTTTCCTTTTTTCTTAAATACGATTATAGAAATATTGCATCCATTTGAACACACCATTGTGCCAATTTTTATCGCTGGCATATCGTTTATTGACACCTGCTAGCGTTGGTCCATTGTAATATTTTCCACTTGCTTTTTGATTATCATAAATCGGTGTTCCTGGTGGATTAACATAGTATTTTGCAAACACTCTTCCCAACAAATCAATACTTTCCGAGTAATTGCTAAAGGTATAGGCACTGCCAGATGGATCTCTGTCATAAGCACCATAACCAAATAGGTTTTTCTTCTTTTTCGCAATAGCTGAAGTTCCCCAATTACTTTCGTGAACCGCAACAGATGCAATGAAAATACCATTTACATTGTATTGCTTTTCTGCATAGAAAAAGTATTCTGCATTGTTTTGGATGACACGGTCTTTATCTTGTGAATTATTGGATAATACCTTTTTGAATTCGGTTAGGGTAAGTCCACTCTTTTTATTTAGTTTAATTTCTCTGCTAATTCCCTTGCTTGTGCCGGATGGCGCTTCGTCTTCTTCCTGGACTGGTGTACCTGGTACAATCGTGGTCAAACATTCTTTTAAGGTCCAACCGGAATAATGGGTATAGGCTACATAGCACCAATCTCCGCTTTTCTTAATCACTTTCATTTCTGCATTTTTATATACAGTAATAATTTTCTGGGATTGTTCATTTGGCTCTAGGTAAATGGAAAGCATGGTTGACGTTACATAGACTGTATCTCCTACTTTTGCTTCTGTTACCTTTCGATATGGGCCTGTTCCTATCATAACAACTTTATTTAAGGCAGATTGGGTTACTTTATTTCCAATTTGCACTTCTTCAATTAATTCGTCATTTTCATATACTTTTTTCGTTACAATTTCTTGTTTTCCAACTTGTCCATTTTGTACAACTTGGATGGTTCCTTGCGGAATATCTGGATTATTTTGGTATTCCGTTAGATATTCTAAGTCTTCTACCTCTACCACAAGTTCTTCTTTATGTACAACTTGGTTACGTTGTTCTACCAATGCGACTGGGTCTGGTATCTCCAGCATATTTGCTTGGTAACCCATTTGGACTGGTTCAATCGTTTGTGGTTCAATACTCGTAGAACTTGCATAACTGGTTCGGTTGGTTACCACAGAAATCGTAATATATGATACGAAGAATAAAGCCAAGATTGACACAGCAGCATAGTAGCCACGGTCATGTTTCTTGGTTTCTGCGGTCTTCATACGTTTTCCCTTCTTTTTTTCTTCTGGTTTGCTCATTTTTCTCTCCCCTATATAAGTCTATTGTAAACTTTCTAATAGGGGTTTGTCAATTTCAATTTTTGGAAAAAAGTCGAATTCTAGAATTTAAGTAAATAAATGCTCGATTAGAATTTTCGTTCCCATTCCAATCAGCAAAATTCCTCCCATCCATTTTGCTTTTTGATTGAATTTATCTCCAATCACACTGCCAATTTTTACACCACAAAAAGACATACTGAAAGCAACTATTCCTATGATGCTGCTAGAAACCCAAATGTCTACTTGTAGGAAAGCAAAAGTAATACCAATGGCTAGGGCATCAATACTGGTGGCAATCGCAAGAGATAGTAAGGTTTTCCAGTCCAGCTGGTCGTTTTCTGCTTCACTTTCTCCTGCCTTCGCTTCTCGAATTAAATTGATACCAATTCCACCAAGTAATATAAAGGCAAGCCAGTGGTCAATTTGGATAATAAAACTTTCAAATTGCTTTCCCAGAAAATATCCTAAAATAGGCATTACCGCTTGAAAAGTGCCAAAGTATATCGCAACTTTGCCAGCCTTTCGGATTGAAAACTTAGGCATTGCAAGTCCTTTACAAATGGCAACCGAAAAAGCATCCATTCCTAGTCCAATGGCTAATAACAAAATTTCATAAATGTGCATGTTTCTTCCCTCTCTTCTCTTGGTATAAAATCGGAATATCTTGGTTACGCTATTGTTAAAATAAAGTAGGTGTTTGTCTTTATGAATTTCCGTGAAAAACAAAAACGTATTTTGCATACGAATATCCGAAAACTCAACCATTTGCTTAGTCAGAGCCAAGTTTCCGATTTGATGGAAGTAGTCGGCAATTCCAAAAAACTACTATTTCGCAATTTGCTTTCTGGTTTGACCAAAGGCATTGGGATTGGAATTGGTGTTACTATTATTACTGCCATTATCCTCATTTTGTTAGAAAGGCTGGTAACACTGAATATTCCAGTCATTGGCGAATATATTTCAGATATCGTAAAAATTGTTGAACAAGCAAGATAAAAAAGCATTTCAAATGAAATGCTTTTTCTCTTTATTGTATTTTATTCAATTACATTGTTCATAGAACGTCCAATTTGGTTCTGATTTGGATTTAGAATGCTTTCAATAAAACTGCCAATTCCGCTTCTATCCCCATTTTCTCTTTCTTGTTTTGTGCTATCGGCTCCATTGTCTTTTTTCACTAATTCTTCTAATCGGTCAATGAGTGCTTGCAAACTGTTGATGTCTTTTCCAATTAGTTCCCAATCATTATTTTCACTCGAACTTTCTAGGTTATGGTTTGCCTTAATAATCGCAGAAATTAAATCGTCTACACTGTCCTTATTTTGGATTTCGATGTTTTCAGCTTGTCTAGAAAGTAAATTGGTTAGCGCACTTGCAAACGTATCTCCAATGGCAATTTTCGTTCCAGAGGCAACTACTACTTTCTTTAAGGTTGGCAACGAGTCAGCCTCATTGATATATTGTTGGTAAATTGGTACAACATAAAGCAACGTATTTTGAATTGGAATAATACTCATATTCTTCGTAATGGATGTTCCATTTACATTCAAGTTTTCAATTTCTTTTGCAATATTCGTAGTTTGTTCTAACTGTGTATCTAGTTGCATTGGTCCTAAAATATTGCTGTCTGTTGGGAATTTATATATTTTTAATTTTGCTTCTCCGTTATCCGAATATGTTCCTACCATATACGATATGATATTTTGTCTTTCAAATTGCGAATATGGAATGACCAAACCTAGCTCTGCTTTTTCGGAGTCAATGGTTCTTACCATGGTATAGTATGGTTCAAATTCCGTTCCGGCTTTCGTAGAAGTTTTTCCAACGGATTTACTAGCGATACTCCAAATATCATCTCCACGACATAAGACTTCTGGTTGGACATTATGATAACGTGCCAATACTTCTGCTTGTACTTGGTATAACAATTTTGGATAAACAAAATGTGCTTGAATATCTGCTGGAATTTCCTCTTCTTTTGGCATAAAGATATCTGGATAAATGTTACGGTATGCTGTCGCAATCGGGTCGGAACGGTCTGTAATATAGAATTTGGTGGTTCCATCATAGGCGTCGATGAGCACTTTGACAGAATTTCGAATGTAGTTAATTTCCCTTTTCTCTCCGTTTGTTTCAATCGTAACACGTTGTGAATATGGATAATCATTAGAAACCGTGTAAGCGTCTAATACCCATACTAATTTTCCATCTTTATCAATGACTAAATATGGATTTTCGTCATAGATTAGTCCTGGCATAATTGTTTTTGCTCTTTGGATAATGTTGCGGTTTGTCAAGATTTTACTTTCTTTTGAAATATTGGTTGAAAAGGCTAATTTTAAGTTTTTCTCTTTAATAGCTAAAATGAGTCTATCCATAAAGTTCAAACTCAAACCTGCTTTTCCTTCATAACGATTGGTGGTATTTTCCGCTGTATTCGAGTCTAAAACTGGATAATCAAATTCCACCTTATCCTTGGTATTGGTTACCACCACATCATTGGTATTTTTTCCAAAATAGATACGTGGCTCTGTAATTGAAATCTTTTCGTTTTCGGTAAAGGATTTCTGTAAGTTTTCTACACTACCATTTCGTTGCATTTTGGATGCTGATGTTAGGATAGCACCATAACCATGCGTATATTCATAGGTTTTATAGTTATACGTTACTTTTCCATTGTAAATCTCTCTTGGTGAAACATAGACTGCTTGCTTTTTTCCATCGATTTCATATAACCCAATTTGTGTTGCGTCATACTCATAATATCCTTTTCCCGTTTGGGCAGTATTAAGGCTTTGTAACACAATCTTTTCATTGACCAATGGAATATTCTCCATCACTTCGGTATTATCTGCAATAATCTCTTCGTCAATCGCCTGATTATTGCCAATGCTTACCTCGTCTACTTGTATGCCAAAAGCATCCCTTGTATGTTTAATATTCTGACTAATATATTCTTTTTCTTTATCTAATTCATTTTTTCCAATGAAGAATACATTACAACCAAGTGTAATAATCATGAGTAAAACAAGATAAGATGGCACTGCTGCAAGACTGATTAACACTTTTTTGGTTTGTTGTCTTTTATAGAAAAATACAGCAAGCCAAATTGATACCACAATAATAACAGCAAGCACTCGGTAACCCCATAATTTTACGGTTACGTCTGTGAACCCTGCTCCAAACAACGAATAATTGCTATCTCCTGTTTCAATCGTTAGAAATCTTTGTGTTCCAATGTTTTGGGTACTCAGTAATACAAGTGCTGCTAGAACAACAGCCACTCCAATCACATTTTTGCGTAATTGTTTCATTAAATGACTATTTTTTAGTGTTTCTCTGTCTACCCCATCAAAGTATTTATTAAAGCTGATAATGTAATACACGGCTGTATAAATCGTTAATGCCACAATCAGTGCTAGTAGGTAAAAACAGACAAACTCTAAAAATGGTTTTTGGAAAATAAAATAGCCAATATCCATTCCAAAGACTGGGTCAGAAGACACAAATTGTGCCGAATTCATAAACAAAATTAGTTTTGGTACAATGAAACGAATACTAAGTGCACTTGCTAGAATTGCAACAATTAAACTAATCGATTTATTTGGTAACTTTGGCATTTCTCGTTTTTCTTGTTCAAAAAACTTTCGTAAGCCTGCTTTGATACGAGAATTGGTATACAGCATTATCATAAAGATAATGCCAAATAAACAAGCCATGGTTATCCCAATAAATTTTAGGTTTTGCCAAAAGGTACTGATATATTGTTCTCCAATTTCTAAGAATTCTAAGTATTGTCCTCGAAAATGGATAATTCCTGCTAATAGGGTTACTAAAATAACAATTAGCACCAATATTCTACGGTGTACTTTTTTCTTTTTTTCTTGTGTTTTTGGTTCTATCTTCTTGTTTTCTTCTTCCACAACGTTTTCCTTTCTTTTCTCCATTTTCTATATTAACGCTTTGACAAAATCTTCACTATTGAATTCTTGCATATCGTCAATTTGTTCTCCTACGCCAATGAATTTTACTGGAATATCGTTTTCGTCTACAATTCCTAGCACAACTCCACCTTTTGCGGTTCCATCTAACTTGGTTAAAATAATGCCATTGATGTCAACAGTTTCTTTGAAGGCTTTTACTTGCATAATCGCATTTTGACCAGTTGTTGCGTCTAATACCATTAGTACTTCCTTATGGCAGTCTGGTAATTCACGGTCAATTACTTTTTTAATCTTAATTAACTCGTCCATCAAATATTTTTTGTTATGTAGTCTTCCTGCTGTATCGCAAATGAGGACATCGGCTTGGTCTTTTTTGGCTTCTTGGATGGCGTCAAATACAACAGAGGCTGGGTCTGTTCCTTCTTCTCGTTTAATTAGTTTGCAACCTGCACGGTTTGCCCAAATTTCTACTTGCTCGACTGCTGCTGCACGGAAGGTATCTGCTGCTGCAATTACAACCTTTTTCCCATTTTGTTTCAAGCGATTTGCAATTTTTCCAATCGAAGTTGTTTTCCCAACACCATTTACACCCACCACTAAAATAACAGTTGGTGCCGTGGTTAAGTCTAAGGAATGGTCGATACGGTCCAATATCTTTTTCATTTCCTCGCGCAAGGCTTCTCTTACCTTTTCTTCCTCTGATATATTTTCCTTTTTGATACGGTTTCGTAAGTTTGCAACAATCTTAACCGAAGTGTCTACTCCAATATCACTCATAATTAGAACTTCTTCTAATTCTTCTAGTAATTCTTCGTCTACTTTACGAAACGGTGTAAATACCTGATTTATCTTTTCATCAAATGATGTTTTGGTTTTGCTTAATCCATTTTTTAATTTATCAAAGAATCCCATTTCTTACCTCACATTCTCTTTTTGGGTTTATTTAACATATCTAGTATAGCATAAATTTTGGAAAAAAGGTAGCCAATCCGATAAATTTCTTTGGATAAGCATAGATTATTTTTTCTGACAGTGATATAATGACAAAAAAGAACAAAGGAGCCATTGGAATGAGCCAAAAAAAGAATGAAAAACATACATTAGAAGAAATCGAAAGTATGAAAGAGAAATTAACCAAATTGTTTCATGAAATGCTAACCTATAAGAAAAAAGAATATGACGAAAACTTGTCGTTTGAAGAGTTAATGCGATTAACTGCTATCCATTATAATTATCGTAGTTACCTCTTTGAAGATGCCTATCACGCAGTTAAATTTGGAGAGGCTTTTGTGCTACCTTCTGAAGCAGATAATCCGTTCCGCAATCCAGACGAAGATTTATCCCTATCGCCAGAACAAATTTTAGAAACACTTGCCGTTTTATATGACGACTTAACAGAAAAAGGAAATGACTATAAAAAGCATGCGAAAGACGATGTAGACATTGATTTATCTGGTGGAAAAACACTCGAGGAATTGGCAAAAGAATATAAAGAACATTTTGTTCCGCTTTTTCAAGAAATGCTAGATTTGGAAAAAGTTCCTTATGACGCCAAGAAAAACAACTCTTTTTCAACACTTTATCTAAAAGTAATTGACGCTTACCCTTGGTATCATGACTTGCTATTTCATTTGAACTATCAAATTTCTTCTAGCCTAGATAGTAGTTATGTGGATATGATTAACGCCTGTGCTTTAGGCTTGAAACGTTTACAAGGCTACCAAAAAGAACGTGAAACCTTTTATCAAGAACACGCAGATGTGATTGAGGCACATAAAAAATGGCTCAAAAAGAAAGCACAAGTAGAAAAGTTTAATAAAGAAGTGGAAAAAGAACGTGAACCCTATGCCCAAAAACTCCATGGACTTTATAAAGATTACCGTAAGGCGAAACGAGTACGTAACAAAAAAGATATGCGTAAGTATATGCAACAAATTGAGGAAATTGAAAAGATGTTATGTGATAATTATCCATTTCAAACCATTGACTCGGACCCATATAATGAGATTAAATATCAAAATTGCTTTGATGATTTTGTTGATTTAGAAGAAGGAGAGTCAATCCCTTAGAACCGCAAGCCAAGAAATTGGCTTGTTTTTTCTAAGAATTAACAATTTTTTGAATGAGTTTTGTATCTTCGATTTGATTGATGCCAAAACATTTCTTTCCTAAATCCTTTATGGACGCTCCTAAATGATACATTTCTTGGTCATCAATGACAATAAATCGGTCATGAAATTGATTCGTTTTCAAAATTTTTAATGTTGGATATTCTTGATTGAATTTTTTTAGGTCAATTTGGTCAATCGTACTGTTTTCGGGTGTTAAGATAACTACCTCTACCTTCTTTTGCTTTTTAGCTAACATTTTCAAAATGCTTTCGTCAATATAGTTATCGATTATTACAATTTTACTATTTGCCTTTTTTATCAGCTCAATTATCAAATGATAGGCATCATAAATTTGCCCCTTGAAAAATATTCTTTGTTTAATATTTTCTTCTGACTGGAGTTGATTGAAAACCTTTTCAGACTTTTTATCATGTTCCAATAACTGACATTCTATATTAGTTAATCGCTCAAAAATTTGTCCATTTGCCATTAAAAATTTTCGCATTTCTACAAAGGCATCCATAATGTTGATACTTACTTGAATCGCTATCTCATTTTTGAGCAATCCAGATAACATTGCTATTCCCTGTTCTGTAAAAGCATATGGTAAGTATTTTTTACCTCTATGTTTACTGTTTTCACTCTTTGAACTGGTCGCAATTTGCGACCAGTTATCTTTTGCTATCATAACATCAGTTTTTTTCATTATATTCTCAACTTCTTTTTCTGTTAATCGAAAACAAAATCGTTCTGGAAATCGAGCAATGTTTCTCCTAACAGCCTCATTTATTCTCTTGGTTGAATACTGATATAGCATTGCCACATCACTGTCCAACATAACTTGCTTTCCCCTTATGGTATAAATTAGATTTTTAATATTCTCATTTGTTAATTTATTTTCTTCCATAACTTCACATCCTTTTCTTACTTTATATGTTCTAAAACATTTGTTTGTTGTTGTCAAGCATTTTTCCATAAAAAGTAAAAAAATAAAGCCACAAAATACTTGTGGCTCTTGGAGCTACTGGGCAGAATTGAACTGCCGACCTACAGGTTACGAATCTGTTGCTCTACCAACTGAGCTACAGTAGCAAATCACTTTTTATTATATACTCATTCTATATTTTTTTCAAGACATTTTTGAAGAAAAAAGAAAAAGGCTATCCATTTTAGATAGCCTCCTATTTCTTACATAAATCTTTTTCCTCTTGGCTTTTTATCTCCATCAAAGTCGAAATCGTCTTCTTTTGGATTTAAGTCGTCTTGATTTGCAAGGCGTCTTCTCATTTCTTCATAGTCGTTATCTTCTTTATCTTTTACACCACTTAATCCATCGAATACACCGAAATCTCCTTCTTCTGGTGTGTCTTTTTTGTTTCCTTTGGTTGTGAAATATCTTGCTACAAATAGAGCAATAATACCTGCTGTAACAATGATAATCGTTGCTACAACAATGAGTGTTTTTTGGTCAATATTTCCAAATATATTGGTTGTTGCTGCAGTAGCATTTTTCTTTATCTTAATTTGATATTCTGTTTGAACAGAACCATCTGCATCTTTTTCTCCTGTATACACAATGATTTTGATAACAGAACCATCTTTTAGATTTTCATTTCCGATTACTTCAAATTTTGCGTCATTTCCAACTGTCATTAAATCTAAATCAATTTTCGATAAATCTTCTGTTAGCTCAAGTTCATAGGAATGTACATCGGATTGGAAAACTGGATTTAATTTTCCGCTCTTTACACTTAATAGTGCAAGTTGTGGTGCTTTTGCTGCCTCTCCTCGTAATACAGAAATAGTATAAGTACGAACTGTTTCATCCTCTGCCGTTACTTTAATCGTTACTGTATTTTCTCCAAGTTTAAGATCTTTATTTCCTGTTACTTCTACCTTTGCTTTTTCGTCTTCCGCAAGTGCCTCTATGGTAATCTCTGTAATTCCTTGTTCCACTTGCATATTGTATTTTGTTGTTTCTGCATCAAATGCTGGTGTTAGTTCTCCTGGTGCTACCGTTAGAGATTTTAATGCTTTGTTGTTTGCTTTTTCAGTTGGTGTTTCCTCTGCTGGTTTTGTTTCTGTTACTAAATCCTTTGAAACATATTTTATTTTTCCATTATATGTTACTCGATACCATACATATCCATTTATTTTTTCCTTTGATGTTCCTGTTAATTTTAGTTCTGTTCCTTTTTCTACCTTTGTTGCACTACTATTAGTAGACCAACTAGAACGTAAATTGATACTTCCTGTTGCATACACTGTTTTATTTACTTTTGTGAAAGTGGGTTCTTTTGTATTATTATTTGAACTTCCGCCATTGTTATTGTTGTTATTCGTTGTTGGTGGCTTTGGTTGTTCTTTTTCTTTAATTGTTATTGTGAATGAATGACTATCCTTTACTTTGTTTCTGCTGTTGTCTAAATCTGCCATATCTGTGGCTGTGGCTGTAATTGTAACAGAACCAACCGCATTTGCTTTTAAGGTCAATTTTGTTGAACCAGCTTCTAACCATTCAGCAATATTTCCACTCACTACACTTAATTTTGAAGTATCACTTATTGTTACTTTATAATTTCCCGCTGCATTATCTGCAGTTAAATTTAATGTAATTGTGTCTCCTACTGTAATAGTTTTACTACTTACAGTAGCCTTAAAGGATGCTGCGTATGATGTGTTTTGAAAACATAGTACTACTGCTATAAGACACATAAAAATTACTACTATCTTTTGTAATCTATTCTTCATAAAATTTCCTCTTTCTTTCAAACATTAATATTTTCTTTTTCTCTTAGAAAATTCCTGATTAAGACATAATCCCCTGCTGAAATTTCACCATCGCCATCGGCATCTGCTCCTATTTTTTCTACATCAGATAGTTTTTCTTTTTTTCTAAGATAATTTTTTACCAACACATAATCAGATGCTGTTATTCCTCCGTCGCCATCGGCATCTCCTCGTTTTACAATCGTGTAAGTTCTCCCATCAATTTCTACTGTATAGCCTGTTGCAATTCCGCCTGTTACAACTTCCCCATTCATGTTTTTTACGACTGCATTTGAATAGCTTTTCTTAATAATTTCTACCGTAACATTTGGCTCACATAAGATATTGTTTCCATCTTTTCTTATTTTCTCGCCTGTATAGGTTTCGGTAACCTCTAAATAGTTACTTGCTACATATCCCATTGTTCCATCAGATAAGCGAATTCTGTGCCAGTTATATCCATTTAGATTGTCATATTTTCCTTTTTCTACACGAGTTGCAACGGTTCCTTTCGCTAAACTTTTTACAGATGTGGTTCCATCTGTTCCTGGTCCATTTCTCAAACGAACAGAACTTCCAGTTAATTGTACTTGTTCATTACAATTTGAGATAACGCCAATTTGTTTTACATAGTTACCTGCAATATAGCCTTTTCTTCCATCTGCTATAACAACTTTATCCCATGTGTATCCATTAACTTCTTTATTTCCTTTTTGAATACGTAGAATTTTATCTCCTGTATTTAATTTTGCTATTACTTCTGCTTCTGTGCTTCGTTCTGCTCGAACTTGCACTCCACTTCCTGTTACTTCTACATCTTGTGTTACAATATCGTCAACTTGTGCAGTCCCATCCGATTGTGGATATCTTGCTGGGCTTGCTGGCATATTACGATAAACCGGAATAACAAAATTTAATTTCATTCCACTATTACTGTCAAAACCGCCTAGTTCTAAATAAGATTTCTTAATTGACGAACATTCAGACTCTGGAGCTTGAATATTTTGTTGGTATTGATGGCTATATAGTCCGCCTTGTTCTACGACATCAAATTTTTGCAAATATAGGCTAGACTGTCCTACTGCAATCCATTTTTTTGCAATAAACTGTGCTCCGCCTACAATCGATTTTTGTGGTGTATCCCATCCTTGATCTTTCGCATATTGTAGTCCATTTCGAATTACTTCTGCTTCCCCATTACCAGAAGCATTTACATTCAAGTAATTATAGAAGCCCTCATACCCTGGATAAGTTCCTGCTATCATGACACCTGGTTCTTGTCTGTTTCCTTGTTCTTGAACAATACGAGAAGCCAAGTGATATGGGCTAATTTGTGCTTCTCTTGCAGCGTCCATAATCATTTGTGCATCCAAATATGGTGCTCTTGCAATAATTCTTTTAACACCTTCGATGGTTTGTCCTGCTTCGTTATAACTTAAGTCTTCGAACATGAATACTTTATCTTCATTTAGGAAATTTCGTGGGTCCATATAATAGGCAACTGCAATGTCAGAAGCACAGTACCATTTTCCTGTATCCCATGGGTCTTGGCAAACTGGGCATAACCATTCCCCTGTTTTTGTGTTAGGAACTAGACTTCTACCATGACGTTTTGTTGTCTCATTTTCAATTACAGTATTCCAATCTAAATCGGTATAAAAAATGGTGAAATTCCAGTTTGGATGTGCTTGTCGCAAAGCCTCAATTTTCTCTCGAAATCCAGGATATGCGTCTAAATTACTCTCCGTAAAAGGCTTTTTCGATTGTGCAAAAACTTTGGATGTAGGAAGTCCTAAATTAAGCAATAAAATCGTAAAAAGCAATCCTAGAATGAGCCATTTTCTCCCCATTCCTTTTATTTTCAGCAAGTTTAACTGTTGTTTAGACAAGTTAATCTCCTCCTCTTTCGCATAATTCTTCTAATAAAGTATAACATTGTTATTTTTTGTCGTCAATCGAATATCGGCAAAAAAAGCAATCTTTTTTCTTACAATTTTCTTAAGATTTTTTGACAAAATATTACTTGCCTTTTTCCTTTACATTCCCTCTTTTTCATGGTATAATAATCGATGGCGCACATTCAATTTTGGACCAAAGAAGGAGGATTTTGGTTTATGGCAGTAGCAACAATGTACTATCCCCAAATGCTTGAAGTGGCGTCCAGCGGCAAGTTCGTCTGGAAGAAAGCTTCGCCCTTCACGGCATACGAGCGCTCCAATCTGCAAAGTGCGGGCTTCTCTCTGACGCGGAACACCGCTCATTGGAAGAAGGCGTTTCGGTCTGTTCCCAAGGACTGCCAGTCTTTTGTGAACGGCAAGACCAACGACATTCCCGCCCGTTACAACGCAGCTCAGAAGCTGTGGCTGACCGCTCAGCGTTCCATCCAGTCCGATGCGTCCATCGCAACTTCGGTTGAGGACATCCTCACAAAGGTGTCCAGATAAATGGTTCAAAAAACCCGCAGACCAATGGTCTGCGGGTTTCTATTATTTTTCTCGATGAAAAATGTTTACGAGTTTTCCTGTAAAATAGATAATCGGTGTGGAATTTTCTTTCGCAATGTTTTTTCCAATTGCTTTTCCTCCTACCGTTAAAGATGCAACCAATGCACTAATTAAGAATTGTGCGTCAAATCCCAAGGATAACTTTTCTGTTATTTTGGCTGCAATCATGGCACTAATAGCTCCACTTAATACACCACAAATATCGCCAATTACATCGGAGCAAAAGTTGGCTACTCTTGGTGCGTGGTGAATCAATTTTAAGGAAGTCTTTGCTCCTTTTGCTTTCTTGGTTGCTTTTGCGTGAAATTCTTCTTCGTTCGCTACTTGAACAGCAACCCCTACAATATCTGTAATAATTCCAAGGAATATCACAAAAACTAAAATGAGAACCGCTGGAATTAACGATAAATCCTTAATCGCTGTAGAGGATATGTATGAAAATGTGATGGACAAAATAAAAGTCATGATAATGACTTCAATACACCATTTTAGATTTTCTCTTTTTTCCTCTTTTTCACGCTTTTCCTTCCCTTTTTTCAGGTTATCTGTGGTTTCTTCTGCTTTCATATCTCTTTCCTATTCTTTATGCTAAAATATATGGATTAAGTGGTAAAAGTCTAAGTAAATTTTACGGTTTAGGTCTAGTCGAATTTCTCTGTTTTGTACTAAACATTACTGTTTAGCTGTTTCCATTTAACAAAACATTCTCACAGAAATTTGAGAATACCAGATTGCCACTCAAATCCGTACCTTAATCCCTAGACTTTCCTATTCATGTCTGAATAAACATTCTAGAAGTTTTCCTTAAAATATTGGTTCTACTATTAGTCTTTTTTGCAATTGTAATTTCATAGCAAGAAGGAACATCGCATTTGGCCAAATACGATACCTCTTTGATGCTAATCCCAATACTCTCACTCAAGACAGGCTACTCTATATTTCCATACATCCCGTATGAAAATGATAGGTTACACTTCAAACTGCATAAAATCTATACTGAATAAAGTCTCCGCGATTGTCGGGTCTTTCTATGTATGCCGTTACATATATCCCGGCAATCTTTACTCCCTGAAAACACGCATAACTGGGCGTTTTGCGCACAAACAAGAAACTTCAACGATGTGCCCTTTAGTGGATTTTTAGCCCCACCCTCATAGTAGGCAATATCACTAGAATAATGCACCACTTTTTCTATTTTAACATATTTTTCCTAAGAAATCAAATAATCATTAGAAGTCATATTGGTTAAAAATCGGTCAAATTGACCGATTTTTTATATTCTTTTCTTTTTTGCTCATGCAACTTTTCCCTTAATCGTTCGTATATTTCTTTATGCAATCTACTAAGGTATCGATTTCCTCTTTCGTATTATATTTTCCAATGGTTACTCGTAAAGCTGTTTCAATTCGCTTCTTTTCTAAATTCATGGCTAATAGCACATGGGATGGTCGTACAAACCCGCTACTACAAGCACTTCCACTTGAAACACAGATACTATCTCTGTTCAACGCTTTTACCATTTCTGCTCCGGTTTGACGTCCAAAGGAAAAGTTAGCATTTCCTGGTAGTCGTTTATGTCGGTCGCCATTTAGTCTTGCCATTGGAATTTCTTTTTCGATGCGGGAAATATAGTAGTCTCGCAAAGATTGGATTTTAGTGTTTTTCTCCTCAAAATTGGCATATGCTTTCTCAATCGCAACTCCAGTTCCAATAATTCCCGCTACATTTTCCGTTCCTGCTCGTTTTCCACTTTCTTGCCCTCCACCATCAATCAAAGGCTCAAAAGCTATCCCTCTTCGTGCATATAACACTCCTGTTCCCTTTGGTCCATAGAATTTATGGGCTGACATGGAAAGCAAGTCAATTCCAAGTTCATTTACATCAATTCGGATATTTCCAATTGCTTGCACTGCGTCTGTATGAAAAGTAATCCCATATTTTTGTGCAATTCTCCCAATTTCATAAATCGGCTGTATCGTTCCGCACTTCGTTATTGGCAAACATAATAGAAATGAGAATGGTATCTGCTCGAATATTTCTTTTTAACTCTGCTAAATCTACTAGTCCATTTTCGTCCACTGGCAAATACGTTATGGTAAAGCCTTCTTTTTCTAATGATTTACAAGTTTCCAGAACGGCTTTATGCTCGATTTGCGTTGTAATAATATGTCTTCCTCGGTTGCGGTTTGCTTTCGCAACACCTTTGATAGCCGTGTTGTCCGCTTCTGAACCGCCACTGGTAAAATAGATTTCTTCTAAATCGGCTCCAATTGTTTTCGCAATCTTGCGTCTTGCCTCATCAATTGCTTCACTCGCTTGCTTGCCAATTCCATAAATAGCGGATGGATTGCCATATTCTTGTTTGAAATAGGGTAACATTGCTTCTAATACTTCCTCATCCAAATGGGTCGTGGCTGCATTATCTAAATAGATCATTGCAAAATGCTCCTTTCTTTTGCTTTGGTAAGATCATATACTATATAGTTATGCAAAATTTGCCTAAATTGCCTCTTTTCTTTGTATAGTATTTACGTGTTCCTTTGAAATATAACAAACAAGAGAAGTAAGTTTACTTCTCTTGTTTCGTTTTTGCTATTTCCTGTATTTTTTCATAAATTTCTTTCCAGTTATTCACACGTATGACATTTTTTCCATTGCATTGCTTGTTGTAGATTTCATCAAATAGGATAACTGGTATAAATTCTGCCATTTGCATAATGTATCTTGGTTCGTCTTCTAACAGAACATCAAATTGATATTCAATACAAGAAGATTTTTTCTCTACTTTTCCAACTAATAATTTATCGTAGACAATTCCTTTTTCTCGTAAAAATTTTTCGGTTGTTTCATACGGGGTCTGAAAAGTTGGTTCTGCTCTAGAAGAAATGATATAAATTTGATGTCCTTCTTCTTTTAGTCTAGCAATTACTTCTTTTGCATGTTCTTTTACTTCGGCTTGTAATACAATTTGCTCAAGATATTGATTACAAAATTTCGTGTTCTCCTCTTCGGTCCAATCATATAGGTTGTAACTTGCTACGCCATCTTCGTGCATAACTAAGTTTCTTTTGACAACCTGGTCATTGTATTCCTGACAATACCTTTTCAAAATCGGTAATGTGTCTGTAATCGTGTTATCGATATCAATTCCAATTCGCATTCTAGTATCCTTTCTTTAGATATGTTTTTTGATTTCTTGAAAAATTTCTTCGTGGATATCTTCTCTGGTGCGAATTTCTCCGTCTTTCACACATTCGATGGCATACCAGTTATATTTTTTAGCCACATAACAGGCTGCTTGGTAAGAGTCCCTTAAATGTTGCACATCTCTTTCGTGAATATCTTTTTCGCCACTATGTGTAAATTTGTTATCGCGGTCTTTGATGAGTTCAATGGCTGTATCGACTGGCATTTTGAGCAAAAATACTTCGTCTGGTTTTGGTAAGCCATAAAGTCCAAATTCAAAATCTGAAAGCCAGTTTAGGAATTTTTCCTTGTCCTCGTCTTTTTCAATTTTACCAGTTTGATGTACCATATTAGCAGTGGTATAGCGGTCCGCTAGAATAATACCACCATTTTCATAATATTCTTTATAGTCCTTCGTATAGGTTGCATAACGGTCGCCTGCATAGAAAGTAGATGCAATATATGGGCTAATATCTTTTGCATGGTCGCCAAATTCTCCACTTAAATACATTTTTACAAGGGAAGATGACCTGCTATCATAATTTGGGAAACTAACCGTTCGATAGTCAATTCCTTCTTGGTCAAACCTTTCTTTTAATTTTTCAAACTGTGTTTGTTTTCCACTGCCATCGGTTCCATCGATTACAAATAATTTACCCATTTTTATTTCCTCTTTTCCTCTATATTCTTGTAAATAACGGTTCTATTTTCGTTAGTTCGATTGCTTCTAAATCAGTTACAGTTACATATTCCCACTTGTTTTCTGGAAGATGTAAATACTCTCTTAGTTTTTTACTAGATGCTGGCATAAATGGCTCGAAGAGATTAGCAAGGTTTGCAATCATATTCGTACAGGTATAAATGGTGTTAGCAAAGCCTTCTTCGTCTTCTTTTTTCTGTTTCCAAGGTTCTTCGGTATCATAGAATTTATTCGCTGCTTCCACTAAATCCATCACAAGGTCTGTTGCTTCTTTGAATTCTATTTTTTCAATGGCTTGTCCTACTTTTTCATAGGCTTCTTTTGTTTTTTGTTCCATTTCTGCATTCATTTTGCCTTGTGGTAATGTTTCCAATCCTTTGAATTTCAAAGTACGATTTACTAGGTTTCCAAATTTGTTTAGAATTTCATTATTATGTGTTGTGATATAGTTATCGATGGTGAAGTTGGAGTCCTTTTTCTCTGGTCCATTATTGATTAAATGGAAACGAAGTGAATCCGCGTTATATTCTTTGGCAAGTTCTAAGGCTGGTGTACCATTTCCCTTGCTTTTTGAAATCTTTTCGTCATTAACATTTAAGTATTCAGACGAAACAATGGTATCTACTAAACGGTAATTATCTTTCATAGCAAGCAATAATCCATTCAAGATAATGCTATGGAATACAATATTATCTTTTCCATGTACCATATATACTTTGTTATGGTCGCTCTTTTTCCAAAAATCTTCCCAATTTAAGCCATTTCCTTCACACCATTTTTTTGTTGCTGTAATATATCCTAAAACGGCTTCAATCCATACATACATTTTTTTATCTTCATAATTTGGTAACGGAATATCTACACCCCAGTCCAAATCTCTGGTAACCGCACGGTCAAGCAAGCCTTCTTTTAGGTATTTTGCTGTTTCATTTTTGGCATTGATACGCCAGTCGTGGTTTACCTCTTTGGTATGTTCTTCAATTTCTTTTTGGAACTTGGATAATGCAAAGTATAGATTTTTGTTGTCTCTTTCTACAGTTTTTGTGCCACAAATTAGGCAAGTTCCGCCTTTTAAGTCCTCTACATTTGGCACACGCCCACAACCATCACATTGGTCTGCTTTTGTTTCGGTTCCACAAGCAGGGCAAATAATTTGGACATCACGGTCTGAAAGGAATTTGCCACATTTTTCGCAATACGCTTGTGGTTCTAGTTTTTCATAGATATATCCATTTTCATAAATTTGCTGAAAGATTTTCATACATTCTTGTTTGTGGAAATCTGTATCGGTATTGGTATATAAATCATAGGAAAACTCCATTGCTTCTAGCATTTCTCTTGCTTTTCCATCATAGTATTCTGCAATTTCTTTTGGCGTTTTTCCTTCTTTTTTGGCTCTTTGTGTAATTGGTGTACCATGGCAGTCTGAACCAGATACAAAGGCTACGTGATAGCCTTTTGAACGAAAATATCTAGCTAAAATATCTCCTGAAATAAGCCCGGCAACATGTCCTAAATGAAGAAGGCTATTGGCATATGGCCATGCTCCTCCAATTACAATATATTTTTCTTCCTTCATTTTGTATCACTCCTTCTTGTAAATATGCGAAAAAGGGAAATCAATCTTAATTTCCCTTTTTTGTCTTTTGTTACACTTTTTTCCAAAACCATTCAAGGCTATTATCAATACTCTTTTTCTTGTTCAGCTTTGACTCAATATCATCAATCCATAAGTAAGTAATAAATGTTAAGAAAATGAAGATTAAATCGTAGGTAATCGTTCTTGAGATTTCTTGACGAACATCTTCCATTGTCTGTAAGGTTATAAACTCTACTGTATGGCAGACAACCATAATTAGGAAAACTCCTAACATAAGTCCCATTACAAGGCTTTTTTTGGTTTCCTTTGCAAGGAATAATACTAAAATAAATAGTATCAATGCCACTAATACAGAATACGGATTGGTAAAGTTTATCATTGGTAATGTCATAACTCTTTTTCCCCCTATATCACATATTTATTAAAAAAATTTTTCAATTTTTTAACCTATTTTAATTTTTGTTCAATAAAGTCTGCGAGTTCTTTTGCTTTTGTAGTTATATATGCTTGGTCTTCGCCTTCAATCATAACACGAACTAATGGCTCAGTTCCTGAAGGACGGATCAAAACTCTTCCGTTTCCGGAAAATTCTTTTTCTAACGCTTCTATTTTTTCCTTTACTTCTGGGTCTTTATCATAATCATTTTTCTTATCGGAAGCAACTTTTGCATTGATTAGAACTTGTGGGTAAATTTTAATAATGCTGGCAAGTTCGGATGCTTTCTTCTTTTGCTCAAACATTGCCTTCATTAGCATAATCGATGTCAAAATTCCATCTCCTGTTGGGTTATAGTCTAAGAAGATAATATGTCCAGATTGCTCTCCTCCTAAGTTATAGCCATTCTTTAGCATTTCTTCTAGTACATAGCGATCCCCTACTTTGGTTTGAACCAACTGCATATCATTTGCTTCTACATATTTCTTCATACCTAAATTGCTCATAACAGTTGCAACAACAGTATCTTTTTTCAAAGTTCCTTTTTGCTTCATGGATTGAGCAATGATTGCCATAATAATATCTCCATCTAAAATGTTCCCATTTTCGTCAACGGCCAAGCAGCGATCACCATCTCCATCATAAGCAATTCCTAAATCACAATGATTTGCTTTTACAAACTCTTGTAGTCCTTCCATATGGGTTGAACCACAATTATCGTTAATATTGACACCATCCGGCATATTATTCAAACGGTAATAATGAATACCAAGCATTTTGAATACGCGTTCTGCCATTTGGTAAGTTGCACCATTGGCAACATCAATCGCAACAGTAAAGTCTTTTTTGTCAAACTCTTCAAATTCTTCTTCAAAGTTTCTACGGAAGAAATATAGATATTCGTCTGCTAAATCCAAACAAATTTCAGATGTACCAATTTTTTCGTTACATGCTGTAAATTCGTCTAATTTGCCAGAGTCCATAATTTCTTCAATTTCTTCTTCGATTGAGTCTGGAATTTTCATTCCTAGATTACTAAAATATTTTACCCCATTAAATTCAAAAGTATTATGAGATGCTGAAATAACAACACTTGCATCTGCTTTTAATTTTTTGGTTAGATAGGCAACTCCTGGGGTTGGTAATACGCCTAAAATTTTAACATTGGCACCATAGCTCAAGAATCCTGCTGTCATAGCACTTTCAATGAGTGTTCCTGAAATTCTGGTATCTCTACCAATTAAAATAGTTGGGGTATGGTCTGCGTGTTTGGATAACACATATGCACCTGCTTTGGCTACTTTGTATACCAAATTTGGTGTTAATTCTGTATTCGCAATTCTACGAATACCATCTGTTCCAAAGTATTTTCTCATTCAATTCCTCCTGTTTGTATGAAATTTGTTTATCCTTTCTTACTTAACTGTTTTTTACAGTTTTTTCTCTTCCTTACAATTAAAAATTCCCCGTATAAATAATATAAAAACTATTACAATTTGTCAATGATTGTTACAAAATTGTAATAGTTTATCTTTTATTTTTTCAGTTGCTTTTTTATGCGGTTTCGCTTGTTGTCTTTGGTGTGGCTTCCACTCTCTTCTTCGGTGTTTTCTTAATCGTTTCTCGATTATTGTTAATAATTACCTTTGGTGCTTCTCCAGTTTCAACCGTTTCCTTGGTAATGATACACTTTTCAATCTTTGGATTAGACGGCAATTCAAACATAATATCTCGCATAATTTCTTCAATGATAGCACGTAAGCCTCTTGCTCCGGTTTTTCGCTCAATCGCTTTATCTACGATTGCTTCTAATGCTTCTGGGCTAAATTCCAATTCTACATTATCTAAGGCTAGTAATTTCTTGTATTGTTTTGCTAATGCGTTCTTTGGTTTGGTTACAATGCTAACTAATGCTTCTTTGTCTAATTCTTCTAGTGTTGTAATGATTGGCAATCTTCCCACAAATTCTGGGATAAGTCCAAATTTTAATAAATCTTGTGGCAATAGTTGTGAATAGATTTCATATTTACTGATTTCTTTTTCACTTTGTACATTGGCTCCAAATCCAATGGCTTTCTTTCCAGTACGGTCTTTGATAATTTTGTCTAAGCCTTCAAAAGCACCTCCACAGATAAATAAGATGTTTTCTGTGTTAATTTGTAGAAATTCTTGGTGTGGGTGTTTTCTTCCGCCTTGTGGTGGCACTGATGCAACCGTTCCTTCTATAATCTTTAGAAGAGCTTGTTGTACGCCTTCTCCACTAACATCTCTAGTAATGGATGGGTTTTCTGATTTACGAGAGATTTTATCGATTTCATCAATATAGATAATGCCTCGTTCTGCTTTTTTGACATCATAATCTGCAGATTGAATCAGTTTTAGCAAAATATTTTCAACATCTTCTCCAACATAACCTGCTTCGGTTAGAGTAGTTGCATCTGCAATCGCAAATGGTACTTTCAAGATTTTGGCAAGAGTTTGTGCAAGAAGAGTTTTTCCACAGCCTGTTGGACCAAGTAGCAACACATTGCTTTTTTGGATTTCTACCTCGTCTTGGTTTCCAATATTGGCTGCATTGTTAATCCTTTTGTAGTGGTTATATACCGCAACGGCTAAGGTTTTCTTTGCTTCATTTTGTCCAATTACATAGGAGTCTAATACTTCTTTGATTTCTGCTGGGTTAAGTAGTCTGTCGTCATCATCTTGGTAAGATAGTTCTGTATCTTCATACATATCGTCTTCCAAAATATTGGAGCATACCTTAATACACTCGTCGCAAATATATACACCAGGTCCTGCGATAATCCTTTCTACTGCATCTTGGGATTTCCCACAAAACGAGCACTTTACATTCTTTTCCTTCCCTGTTTTTGGCATGAAATTTCTCCTTTTCTTTTCCTTTATCTTTCCATAATACCGTCAATTAAACCATATTTTAGAGCTTCTTGTGCTGTCATATAGTTATCTCTTTCGGTATCTTTCTCAATTACATCAAGTGGTTGACCAGTTCTGTCGCTTAATAATTTATTTAATTTTTCTCTGGTTTTTACCATATGGTCTGCATGAATTTTAATTTCTGTTGTTTGACCAGAAAGTCCGCCTCCTGCAATGAGTGGTTGGTGGATTAGAATTTCTGCATTTGGTGTTGCATATCTTTTTCCTTTTTCACCAGAAGCAAGTAAAACTGCTCCCATACTAGCAGCCATTCCAACACAAATGGTACAAACAGGGCATTTGATATAATTCATAGTGTCTACAATTCCCATTCCATCGGTAATGGAACCTCCAGGGCTGTTAATGTATAAATGAATTTCCTTGTCTGGGTCTTCTGACTCCAAGAATAATAATTGTGCAATCACAAGACTTGCAGACGCAGAGTTTACATCTTCTCCCAAAAATATAATTCTATCTTTTAATAATCTAGAGAAAATATCATATGACCTTTCTCCTTTTGAAGTTTGTTCAATAACATATGGTACTAAACTAT
>CANSOY010000016.1 GCA_947648765.1 uncultured Clostridium sp. | reverse complement strand
TACGAGATACCACTTAGTGACTGGAGTTCAGACGTGTGCTCTTCCGATCTTAACGCAGTAAAGGAGGAAATAAAACCGTCAGCAGAAACAAGACAAGCAGAAAGCAACTTTGTAGAAATAAGAGAAAAGTTCCTAAAACAAATTGGAGTAGAACATAGACGAGAACTAGAGAAAGTAACTGATGCAGTAATAGAAATATGTACGGAACAAGAAAAGCAATTTTTCTTAGAAGGTTATAAGACAGCTGAAACATTACTAATAAATGATAAAGATAAAAGAGGTATCTAACAAAGGTACCTCTTTCATCATCTAAGTTTTAGACTCTACAATATAAGTAAGGAAATCGACAACAGCTTTTCTATCTTTTTCGTTCAGCATACGAACAGTGTCGACAATAAATTTTTCCTCAGAATAGTCTGCCAGAGGAATAACCCCTTCAAATAAAGTATCGGCATTGACGTTAAGAACACGACCAATATCGACTAAGGTAGGAATGCTCAAACCTGTCTTTCCGTTTTCAATAAGGGAAACAAAGTTAAGTGTCTTATCTAAATCATTTGATAAGTTTTCTTGACTAAGATTTTTTGCAAGCCTAGCTTTTCTTATATTTTGTCCAAGCATTTTGAAGATAATGCTTGATTCCATTTTTTCATTTTTCATAAACTCTCTCCTCCTACTGATTATAGCAGTTCTAACCGAGGGAGGTAACTAATCAAAACTTATAAAGGTATTGACTAATAATTATAATAATGATATGATAGGAGCGTGAAGAAAAATGTATACAAACTCAATAACACCAGCAGCAAAAGGTAAAACGGAGCATTGTTGGAGATGTCGGCAGAATAATTTGGGAAGACCCTAGAGGACACACAGGTTGTCTAAATACAAAATGCAGAGGATACCTATGGGGTGCTAAAAGATATGGCAAAGAACAACTAAAACAAGTAGTAAGATAAAGGGAAACCTAAGAGGAGGTGGAAGAAAGAAACGCAAGAAGAACTAAAACAAAGAACAAATGAAATAATAAAAGGAGTAAAAAAGGAGTAGTGAAAAAATGAAGACAAGAACAAAAAGTGTAATAATACTAATGATAACACTGTTTACAGTGATAATGATAGGAACAACAAAAGTAAATGCAGTAGAGATAACAGACGAAGTATGGAATGCAATACCTAATGAAATAAGTGTAAATGTAAAAGAAATAGAGTATGAGAAAGCAGAAGATATAATAAAAAGTCAAGTAATAGAAATACTAAAAGGAAAAGGAATTACAGCAACAAAAGAAGAAGTAAGTGTAAGTATAAGCATAGATTCTCGTAAAGTAAATATAACAATAGAAAATAAACAGAAAGAAATTAAAGTAGTTTTCAGTAATTCAGCAGATTATAGCAAAAGTGAACAACAAAAAGTAGACAATATAATCAAAGGAATAAACACAAATATAGTAATAACACCAGAGTTAAGCGAAATGCTAAAAGAAGAAAAAGAAATGGAAAAAGACCCAGAAAATTATAACACAATGTATAGCAAAACTGTTGAAAAAGCATTAAGTCCCTTAAAAGAAGCAGGTTACACCTTAGTTGAATGTGGTGGATACGGTGGCGGAGATGTGTTTTCTGGTGAAGGTGGAACAAAGAAAGTGATTTATAAAAATGATGTATACTATGGACTTATTGGTATAGAAGTACAAACACAGGGAAAATTAACAATTCCTAGTTATGTTGAAGATACAGAAACAGCAATAATAAATTATGCAACACCTAAAATAGAAGAGTTCTTAAAAGAAACAATACATGCAGATGGACTATATAAAGAGGGAGACGGCATAGTCTTAAAGAAATATGACGGAGATTATTATAGAGTTTCAAACAAAAGAACACAAGAACTAATAGGAACAGTCCTTCTAAAGAAAGAACCAACAACTACTACAACAAAAGAAGATACAACAACTGGAATAAAAGTAATAGGAACATTAGAAAGTACAGTAGTTTTGGAATCTAAAAAAGTAGAAGAAAAACAAACACTAGATACAGTAAAGAAAGCATTGCCACAAACAACTTACCAATGCTCAGTATATGACATAAACTTGTTAAGAGACGGAGCAAAAATACAACCAAACGGAAAAGTAAAAGTAAGCATACCAATTCCAAGTGGCTACAACAAAGAAAGATTAACAATATATAGAGTAGACGAAAATGGAACATCAACAGAATATAAAGTAAAAGTGGAAGAAAACTACGCAACGTTTGAAACAGACCATTTCAGTATATACGTTCTAGCAGAAAAGAAAGCAGAAACAACAACGACTACTACACCAACAGCACCTACAACAAACAAAGGCGAAAAAGACAATACACCAAAAACTGGAACAGCAGACATAACAAAATACATAGTAGCAGTTGCAGTAATTTCAGCAGTAGGAATAATGCTACTTAAAAAGAAAGAAACAAAATAATCAATAAAAACCAAAAGGGCTGGAAACAAAACTAGCCCTTTTTATAAAGGAGCGACAGCAAATGAAGAAAGAAAAACCAAAACATAAAAAGTCAAAGAATAAAGCAAGAAAAATAATCATAATTGTACTAACCATAATCTTCATAACAAGTATAATAGCCATTGCCCTACATCTCTATAAAATGAATAAGGAAAAGCAATCAAATGAGAACATACTGGAAGACGTAAAAATAGATACAGAGCAAGTAACAGAAGAAAAAACGGAAAGAATGCTCCAACTAGAAGAACTACAAAAGGAAAACCAAGAAATAATAGGTTGGCTCGAGATAAAAGGAACAAAAATAAATTACCCAGTTTGTCAAGCACAAGATAACAGTTACTACCTAGACCATAACTACAAGAAAGAAAAAGCAACTGGTGGCTCACTGTTCCTAGACAAAGATTTTAACTTAGATAAGCCAAGCACAAATTATCTAATATACGGACACAGAAACAAAAACGGAACAATGTTTGAAGATTTAATCAAGTACCAAAAAGAAGATTTTTATAAGGAACATAAGGAAATCCAATTCACAACAATAAAAGAAGATTCCACCTACGAGATAATAGCAGTGTTCAAGTCAAGAGTTTTCTACAAGAATGAGAAAAACGTTTTTCGATACTACTACTTTATCAATGCAGAAAGTGAAGAAGAATACAACGACTACATAAGCAACTGTAAAAAAGCAAGTATATATGATACAGGAGCAACAGCAGAATACGGACAACAACTCATAACCCTTTCAACTTGCGAATACTCACAAAAGGATGGACGTTTTGCAGTAGTAGCAAGAAAGAAATAAACAAAGCCCAAGTACAAGAAAAAGTACGAGGGCATTTTTGTTGCCCTAGATACAATAATAAATAACTCAAGAAAGCGTTAAGATAATCGAGGAAGTCCAAAGATAACAAAAGCATAAAAGTATATATACGGAAGATAAAAACAGCTTAAAACAAAAAATAAGAGAAAACACTTCCCCACCTCCTCCACCTCCAGCAGATAAAAGAAAAATAAGTAAACTATTTTCAGAGGTGGTAAAAATGACTGGATACGGATAAAAAAGAAAAATAAGATTTTCTTGAAGAACAGAACCAGTCCGCAAGAACATAAATTTGTCAATGAAAGGTGGAAATAATAATGATAAAAATAATAAAAGATTCTAAAAAACCAATTAAATTAAAAGAAGAACTACTAATAATAAAAGATAAAACAAGTGTAACAGAAGATTTTTTTAACTTACTAATATGTCTAACAAGCATAACAAGAGAACTAACAGATAAACCAAAGTTTAATAAAAAGGATGCTGAAATAATAGAACAGCAAAAACAACTAATTACACAAGGAATAACAATAATAGCAGATATGTTGAACCTAGATAAAGAAGAATACAACAAAGAGGAAAATAAAAAGAAACTAAAAGAAGCTAAACCAGCAGAATATGTAGAATACGATGTCATACCATTATTAAGATTTCAAGAAATACAAGCAAATCTAAATACAATAATAGAAGGATACATTGAAGTAGGAGATAATATTTCATACGAGCAAACAAGAAACATAGCAACTGACCTAACAAGAATAGAAAATGCAATAGATAATATAGCAACAACAATGAGTCATGAATTTGAGAAAAACCAAATATATAAGGAGGTCTAATACATGACTATAATAATAACAGACGGCGAACTAACAGAAAGAAGAAAAAGGAATTGTTGCAGATACTCCCCACTCTTTAAACTCATAAACAGAATAAGTAAGATAATAGAGAAACTGGAAGAAAGCAAGTACACAGAATACGAGTACGAGGAAAGCATAAGAACGGAAATAATAAAGCAAGTAAATAGTTTGCTAGATAAAATAGAACCATAAGGCAGAAAGGCAAATAAGAGCAATAAAGCATAAATAAATATAGGAGGACAAAGGCAACCTACAATAAAAAGTAGCGTTGCCATTTTTTGTGCCTGTTTCTCGAGAATACGCTCGTTTTTGAATAATAAGTAATATAACTAAAGAAAAACTGGCGTACAGCAACAGCAGAGCATGGAGCAACGCCATTTTTCCTCTAGCATATAACCTAAACATAAAAAAGTTTCTTACAGCCACAACGAGTACACAACTTTTTTGAAAAAAGTTTCGAAAAAGTATTGACAAACGATAAAAAATGTGCTAATATATAAATCCATAGTTTTTGAAAGCGATAATTCCTACGGGAGTATGCGTAATTATCCAACAAAGTAAAGAACTAGGATAAAATTGAATATATAAAGAATGTGAATGAAATTGTTGTGCGATAGGTCTGTAATATAACTTACAGAAAACTTTGGGATATTGGATAAACTCGACTACCTACCTAGTAATAGGTTAAGAGATATTGGCAAGAAGAAAAAAGTGTAGAACAATGAGGGATAACAATACAATAGCACTTAACCCGAGGAGCTTGAGTAATGAAACATGATTTATAAGACAAATTCTTTAACACAAGGCAAAAATGCTTATGTGCTAAAGGTCTTATAGTTGTGTTCTTACTCAGGCTCTTTTTTGCGTCTGTAAAAAGTTTCACAACCATAAGAATAACATTTCTAGGAGGTGAAAAAGTGAAACGCAAAAGAGAACCATATATAAAACCAGCAGCAAAAGAAAAAGCAACTATATATCCATTTAATAACAATACCCAGTTCGACATAGAAACAAGAAAGCATGACACCATAGTGTATAAAAGCCCATGGAAACGAATAGCAGGAAATAAAATGCTAAACGAAGAAACTGGGGAAATAATCGACATAAAGAAAAAGGAAAAACGCAAAGAGAAAGCAGTTTTCCGAATACTAAAAATGGTATATAGGGACATCAAGAACAACTTTAGTGGAGATAAAACGGAAGCAATAATAGTAATGGAGTCGGATGCAGAAATAACAGACATAGAGGAACTTAATAAGTTGATAAAGAGTGCCATAGAGAAACTAAAAAGAAAGTTGGGCGACATACTGTTTATAAGAGTTTTACTGTATATGATACCAAACAGACCCATAATACATATTTGGGTTAAGAAACTAGACAACACAGAAATAGATATACAGCAGGAAGAACTGGAGGAGTTTTGGAACAAAGGAAATATATATAAACTTAAAGTAACAAAAGGAAACATAGACAGCGGAGCCGAATACTGCTTTAACAGATTCATAAAAAAGAACTTCTACCCCACTGGAATAAAAGTATATTCTACATCAACGAACATAAAGAAAATACAACCCATAGAAGTAGACTATGACCAAGCAGAAGAAATAATCAAAGGTTGTGAACTAACATATGGTGGAGCAGTAAGTTTTCACGAAGAAATAGATGAGCAAGACGAGGAACTGCAATACATAACGTATGAGAGTTTTGCAAGACCACCAAGAAAAATAAAACTACATAAAGGTTCAGTAAAAAATAAATATAAAAAATTAGGAGGAAAAGAAAATGAATAAAGATACAAACAAAACTGAACTAGGAGTAATAAGAACTCTAGCAAATGCAGAGGAATACGCAAGAAAGGCAGAAAAAGAATTATCAAGTAATATAGGAATGCCACTAAACAATGAGAAATATGACAGAGTTTTCAACATAAGTGGCATAAACATAGTAAAAGCAAAAGAAGATATACAAGAAATAAAGAAAAGAAAAATAAAAGAATTGATAAATAAATATGAGTCAATAACAGGAATAATACTACTTCCTCAAAAAGTAGAAACTGAAATTTTTACAGAAATAGAAAATAAATCAAAAGCTATAAATAACTGGTTTGAGGTAATAAGAACTAGTCAAGAACCTTGTCAAGGAACTTGTCAAATAATAGATAAATATACAAAAGTAATACTACTAGAAACAACAATACCAATAGCAGATAAAATAATAAAAGCAACATTTGGTAGAACACAGGAAGAAAAGCAAAAAGCAGATAAACTATGGGAAGAAATCGAAAATAAAATGAAATATAGCTTAAGGAAGATAACAAGAGTAGATATAGATTATGGAATAGTAAATTTTACAGAGTGTCCTGAGTTGCTTATACCTTTTGAAACTACACTCGAAGAATGTTTGACATATATACATTGAACTAATACAAGAGTACAAACACAACCAACAAGGAGGGCTCGTCCCTCTCAATAATAAAATATAGGAGGAAAAGAAAAATGGAAGAAAATAATAATCAAGTAATAACAATGTCAGTCAAAGGGCAAGAAATTTGGAGGGTAGACAAAACAAACAAAGAAAGCCAAGAAGAATTAAATCAAGAGTTCATAAAGGAGCAAGAAGAAATGATGGCAGAAGTAAAAGAACACAATGAAAAAATCAGTAGAATAATACAGGAGCAAGAGAAAGAAAGACAAGACGGACTAAAAGAAATGACTGAAAGTATAGAAGAACATAAGAAAATTGCAGAAGAAATAAAACAAGAAACACAAGAAGGACTGGCAGAAATGCAAGAAAGTTTGAAATCAGATACAGAAGAAACACCAATAAAAAATAGTATAATCATAACAAAAATAGCAGACAACCATTTTCAAGTAAACGAGATAACAACAATAAAAGGAGATACAACAATACTAATGCAAGAGTTAAGCAAGGCTTTGCTAAAACTAGCAGAATAAACGAGGAGGGCTTGCCCCCCACCCCCTAGATAATAAAAATAGAAAGAGAGGTAAAATAACTATGATAACAGCAGAACAAATAAAAGGAATTGAAGAAAGCACAGCAACAAAATGTGCTAACATAAGAATACAAAGAATTTTGGAACTAACACCAAACCGTCAAGTAACAGTAATAAGAATAGACTTAGATAAATGTCAAATAAGAGAAAAAGGAACAAAGAAAGTAATATACGAGGGTACATCAATAGAAACTTTACAGCAACTAGAAAAGATACTAGGAACACTAACAGAACTAAACAAGAAAAGAATACTGGAAATAGCAAACACTTTCCCACCAGATACAATAAAAGGTCAAATAAAAGGCGACTGGTGCTACATATATAAAACATTTTCAGATTTGCAATACGGAGAAATTTTTCGCATAAGTGAACTCACAAAAAGCCAAGAGGATAACTTAATAAGGTTGTCAAAGGATGCTAACAGATACTATCAAGAGAAAATAAAGAATAATCAATAAACCAAAACAGAGGGCAAAACATAAAAAAGATAGACAAAAAGTCAAAAAAGCATATACAAATCAATCAACATAATATATAATAAGGCTAGGCAAAAGCACTGATACAACTGGACTAGAAGAAATAGTACACCAAGTTTTGCCCTCCACAAAAATAAAAAGGAGGAATAAAAAATGACACTGACACAAACAAGAGAGTCAGCAACTATAAAAAATATGAAAGTTGAGGACGCAGCAAAAGAACTAGGCAAGTCAATACAATATATAAGGATAGGACTACAAAGAGGTTTCCTAAAGTTTGGAACAGCACAAATAATAAGTGGTGGAAGATACACATACTACATCTCCCCTACATTGTTCTACCAAGCAATAGGCAAACCACTTCCAAGCAAGTATAGAGAAACTGAAGAACTACAAGGCGAAAATAGATACACAGTAATAACTGACCCAGTAATAGCAAGAAAAATAAGTTGGGAGGTAAGATAAAAATGAGGTTGCCTAACGGATACGGAGGAATAAGTAAGTTGTCGGGGAACAGGAGAAAACCGTTTGTCGCTAGGATAACAGACACATACAATGACGATGGCGTACAAGTCTACAAGACACTAGGATATTTTGCAACAAGAAAAGAAGCCCTAGAGGAACTAGTCAAATACAATAAGACACAATACAACATAGACCAAAGACAACAAACTTTCGAACAGATATATACAGCGTGGTCAGATAGCCATTTCAAAGAAATAACAGAAGGTTCTGTAAGAGGATACAAAACAGCATACAAGCATTGTCAAAACCTCTACAAAATAAAGTTTTGCGACATAAGGGCAGTACACCTACAAAGGACAATAGATGAGGACTGCAAAACATATAGCATAAAGAAACAAGTAAGAGTTCTGATAAACTGCCTATATAAATACGCATACGACAACGATATAGTGGAGAAACTATACAATAAGTCCATAAACATAGGTAAAGAAACGACAGTACACGAGAAGAAAATATTTACAGACGAAGAAATAAAAACACTATGGAAGAACGTAGACAAGATAGACGGACTCGATACAATACTAATACTAAACTACACTGGAATGAGAGTAAGCGAGTTCCTAGAGATAGAGAATGATAACGTCCACCTAGACGAAAGATATATGATACGGAGGAAAGAAAACTAAAGCAGGAAAACGGAAGAGTCATACCTATACATAAAGACATTCTGCCATACATAAAGAAAAGATACAACAAAGACAATAAATATCTAATGACAATAGATGGTAAGCCAGTAACATACTATGAATATAAAGCATACATCTTCGAGCCGATTCTTCGAGAGTTAGGCATAACTGGAATAACCCCACACTGCACAAGACATACATTTTCAACAAAAATAGACGAAGTGGAGAAATACGACAAACTACGGAATAAAAAGAATACTAGGACACGCAACACAAGACATAACAGCAAGATACACAAGAAGTAATATAGAGAGTTTGCGTAACATAGTGGATAAAATCGACTGGTAATAGATACAGACACGCTAACTTTTCCTTAATAAGAATGAATAAGTTAAGGGAAAACCAGCGTGTTTCTTCACATAACACGCTAACTTTTCGTTAATAAGAATAATAACTAAAGAAAAATAAGCGTACACGCTAGTTTTTGTATAATAAGGAGCAGGAACTGGAACAAAAAGCATTAAGACAAAAAATAAGCAGTTACAGAAACATAAGTATAAAAGTATATACTGAAAGAGAATAAACAGCTTAAAAACGAAATAAGAGCCAATAAAGTGATAAGAAAAAGTAAGAGTAATCTGGGGTAAGCCCCTGAGGGCTTACTGCCCTTCGCTGACGCTCGGACTATGTCTGACAAGCAGACATACCGTAAGCATTTGATTTTGGCAATGGCAGATGAGTCGTATGAGGGGCGTTCTTCGCCCCCATACTCCAACAATAGAGGAAGAATAATAAGAATAAATACTCATAACCAGTTTTTAAGATAATAAATGAAGAAAAGTCATAAAAAGTGAAAGTTCTCTAAAAGTACCTAAAATCAAGAGAAAACAGGGACGAAAGAAACACGTAAGCGACAAAAAGGTCAAGAAACGCATTGACTCCAATGACCTTAATAATATATAATAATATTTATATTTTGCATTGGATCTCTAACCTCTACGTATTTTATTATGAAAGTAATGAAAGAAACGAATATAGAAATAAAAAACAATAAAGAAACAATATATAATCTATTTGATAATTTTCCAGAAAGTAAAAATATATATTATACTTCGCATAATTTATATAGCAAATGGAGTATTGGACCTACGATATATCAAATTGATATTTTAGCAGAGTTAACTGAAGAAAGTTATTATAATTTTATAAAACAAATTGAAAGTACAAAAGAAGAAACATTAAAAATGAAATTTAATCCAAACGATATCACATACAATTGGGAAAGACTGGAAGATACAACCATTCTAAAATCAAAAGATGCAGAAATAGCATCCGTTACAGAAATTTATATTGATGAAAATAATAAAACGATTTATATAGTTGCAATAGGTGGAAACTAAAACAGATAGTTAAAAAGGATAAACAAAATAGGAAGGAAAACTAAAACCATTATTTGGGTAGATATCTTGAAAAACACAAATAAAAGTAATATAATTTTATAGGAAATGGAGGAAAAATTTATGAAAAATAAACCAGTTGTTATCATTATTGCTGTGATTTTTATCGTAATAATGGGAATATTAGGATATATTGCATTACAAGAACAACACAATTCAAATGTGGCAAATACGAATAATGAACCAGAAGAAGTGAAGGGAAATTATACCATAGTAGAGGCTATGAAACATATTGAAGCAACTAATACAGTGGAAGAAATCAGTGCTATTATAGGCTTTGAAACGATCACAGATGCTATGATTGGAAGTGATCCAATTTGGAAGTTTGATGCTAAAAATTGGATTAGTTACAAAACTGCTGGCAATGGTAATATTACAATTCAAGCAACAATTGATAAGGAAAGTATAAAAAACGATGCTCTAAAACTACCAGCATCAAGTGATTTGAAAAAGGATTTAGAAAACGGTTCATTCACATATGAAGAACTTGTCCAAAAAATCGGTGGAGAGGGAACATTAACAAGCATATCAAAAGGTTCTCTTAGTTATACATGGGTAGATAAAGCAGGTCAAAGATTAGGTGCAACTTTTAACAATGAAAGTGGTAAATGTACAGTTGCAAGTTATCGTTAATAGAAATTAGATATAAGCAAGGCAGATGGTTATCAGCCTTGCTTATTTGGAATATCCCAACAGATGGTTATCATTTTATATATTTTTTGACGCCAATTATCAAGTAGAATATACGGAGATAGAAATTATCCCTTCGGATTAGAGTAGAATAAAAAGACAAAAACAGTTTGACAATTTATGGAAAATATGTTATACTAATTTAGCATTCGCGTAAAAAGTAGCAGAAGAAACGGAGGAAAATCGAATGCGGAAAAAAAGACCTGACTGCAACGAAGCAGCCAAAAAATTCCTTGGGAAGATTCTAGCAATCTTCCACGCCACCGGCTCCGGAAGAAAGATTTACCGGGTGAAGATGGAAAAGACGCACTGTCGCAATATCTTCTCCTGCCAAGTCTGCTTCTCGGAAACGGGGGACGACTATTACCACAGGACCTGTGAGGACCCGTTTCATCTCGCCACTTCGGAAAAACTGCTGAGAAGCGGTCAGAAGCAGATCCGAAATATGCCCAAAGTCATGGATTTGATGGGGTATTTTGAAAGAACTGCCTTTCCAGAGGACATTTTGGAGCAGGTAAGATTGATGGTCCAGGCTATTCACTTGACGGACTATCGTGTGGTAGAAAGCAAAGACGCTTTGGAATTTATCCGTGTAACTCCGCAGGAATGTGAAAGAAAGGGAGCCTAAAATCAGGCACCACCGAAAGGACCTCGAAACCAGAGATGGTTTTCGAGGGCTTTTCGGTTTCAAAGTGTTAATTTTTCTAGGAAACGCTTGACAAATCAGAAAAAATGGTGTAAAGTATAAAAGCATTACACTTCGGAGGTGGTAAAGTGGAAGAGAAAGTAAAGATTAGTATGTTACTTGAAATCTATGGCAAACTTTTAACAGAGAAGCAATCCCAGATGCTAGAGGACTACTATAACCATGACTTATCCTTATCCGAAATTGCAGAAAACCAAGACATTACAAGACAGGCAGTACGAGACAATATCAAAAAGGGGGAGAATAAACTTTTCGAGTTAGAAGAGAAGTTGAGCATTATGAAAAGGACGTTAGAACAAGAAAAACAAATACAAGAGATACTAACAGAACTTAGTAAAATTACCGATTATTCTTCAGACAAAAAAATTGAAAAAGTTTTGAATCACGTGAGAAAAGAACTAAATTGCTTAGTATAAGGAGGAACAAGAATGGCTTTTGAAGGATTATCTTCTAAACTTCAGGAATTTACCAAAAAGTTAAGAGGAAAAAGTCGTATTACCGAAACAGACTTAAATGAAATGCTAAGAGAAGTAAAACTTGCCTTATTAGAGGCAGATGTCAATTACAAGATTGTCAAAGAGTTTATTGCATCTATCCATGATAAAGCACTTGGGCAAGATGTTCTAAAATCTTTAACACCAGGACAACAAGTCATTAAAATTGTAAAAGATGAACTTGTGGAATTACTTGGTGGAACGGAAAGCAAAATTAGTTTTTCACCGAATCCGCCAACTATTCTTATGTTAGTAGGTTTGCAAGGTTCTGGGAAAACGACAACAGCCGGAAAATTAGCCAACTTACTTCGTAAGCAAGGAAAAAAGCCATTATTAGTTGCTTGTGATGTATACAGACCAGCAGCCATCAAACAGTTGCAAGTAGTGGGAGGACAATTAAATACTCCTGTGTTTGCCAATGAAACATCCAAAGATGTTGTCCATATTGCAAAACAGGCAATCAACGTAGCCATGAGCAAATTAAATGATGTCATTATCCTTGATACAGCAGGACGACTTCATATTGACGAAGAACTAATGAACGAACTCAAAAATGTAAAGGCAAATGTTCGTCCACATGAAATCTTGTTAGTAGTAGACTCTATGACAGGTCAAGATGCAGTTAATGTAGCAACCTCATTTAATGAAACATTAGGCATTGACGGTGTCGTACTTACTAAATTAGATGGTGACACACGTGGTGGTGCAGCATTATCTGTCAAGAAAGTAACAGGAAGATCGATTAAATTTGCAGCAACTGGCGAGAAACTAAGCGATATTGAAGTATTTCATCCAGACCGTATGGCATCTCGTATCTTAGGAATGGGAGATGTACTCAGTGTGATTGAAAAAGCAGAAGAAGCCTTTGATGAAGAAGAAGCACTAAAAATGGAAAAACAACTCAAAAAAGGAACTTTTGACTTGAACGATTATCTTGCACAACTAAGACAAATTAAGAAAATGGGTTCTTTTTCAGGTCTTATGAAAATGATGCCAGGTATGTCTGCTTTCAAAGATGTAGACATTGACGACCACGAATTTGTCAAAATCGAAGCAATCATTACTTCCATGACAGAAGCAGAAAGAAAAAATCCAAAACTCTTAAATGGAAGTAGACGAATTCGTATTGCAAAAGGAAGCGGAACCAGTGTTCAACAAATTAACAAATTCATGCAATCTTTTGAACTAACGCAAAAAATGATGAAGAAAATGAAAGACGAAAAAAGCATGAAAAAAATGATGAACAGCATTAACCCAAAAGACTTGAAGAATATGAAATTCTAATCAAATTGTTTTTAACTTTTTAAGTTTACATAGACAAAATTTTCAGGAGGTGAAATTATGGTAAAAATTAGATTACAAAGACAAGGTGCTAAAAAAGCTCCATTCTATCATATTGTTGTAGCAGATTCTAGATCTCCTAGAGATGGAAAAGTAATTGAGAAAATTGGAACATATAACCCAATGACAGATCCAGCAACAATCGTAGTAGACAAAGAAAAAGTAGAGGCTTGGGTAAAAAACGGAGCAAAAATGACAGACTCTGTAAAAGCCTTAATCGAAAAAACAAAATAGAAAAGGACTATCGCGATGAAAGAAATTTTAGAAACGATACTAAGAAATTTAGTAGAAAATCCAGACCAAATACAAATTACCGAAACGGAAAACGAGAAGGAAATTGTATTAGAGGTTAAAGTTGCTGAAGCGGATATGGGACGCGTAATTGGAAGACAAGGTAAAGTTGCTTCCTCCATTCGTACCATTATGAAATCCATTGCAGGCAAAGAAAAAAAGAAAATTACCGTTGAGTTTATAGGTTAGAAGTATGAAACAAGAATATTTTGAAATTGGACAGATTGTCAATACTTTTGGAATTAAAGGTCAAGTAAAGGTAACACCATTTACAGACGATATTCGCCGCTTTGACGAATTAAAAACCATCCTAGTCGAGAAAAACGGAAAAAAACAAGTCAAAGAAATTGAAGATGTGAAATATCATAAAAATATGGTACTCATCAAATTCAAAGGAATTGAAGATATCAATATGGCAGAAACGTTGCGAAACGCATATTTGAAAATCAAGCGAGAAGAAGCAAGAAAATTGCCACAAGATACCTACTATATCGCAGATTTACTTGGACTTTCTGTTTATACCGACGACGGAGAATATCTTGGAAAAGTGGATGATATTTATTCTACAAAAGCACATGATATTTATGTTGTCAAAAACGAAGAAGGTAAGCAAATTTTGTTACCAGGAAGAAAAGAAGTTATCCAACAAGTAGATTTAGACCAAGAAAAAATTACAGTCCATCTACTCGAGGGGCTTCGATAGGAAAGTAAAATGAAATTTGATGTATTAACCCTATTCCCAGAAATGTTTGAACCACTGAAAACAAGTATCATTGGAAGGGCAGAAAAAGAGCGGAAAAATTGAGATTTCATATACGAACATTCGAGATTTTTCAAAAGACAAACATAAAAAAGTAGACGATACGCCATATGGTGGCGGAGCAGGAATGGTCATGAAACCGGATGTGATTTATGATGCGTACCAATCCATACAAGAGAAAGAAAATGCAAAAGTGATTTACTTATCTCCAAAAGGAAAAACGCTCCATCAAGAGTTGGTAAAAAGACTTAGTCAAGAGAGTCATTTAATCTTGCTATGTGGACATTACGAAGGAGTAGACCAACGAGTACTAGACGAAATTGTAGACGAAGAAATTTCCATTGGAGATTATGTCTTAACTGGTGGGGAACTACCAGCTATGGTACTCATTGATAGTGTTAGTAGATATGTAGATGGAGTACTTGCACAAGGCTCTACCTACGAAGAGTCTTTTTCACAAGATTTACTTGAATATCCACAATATACAAGACCAGAAGTCTTTCGTGGAAAGACGGTACCAGAAGTATTAAAATCCGGAAATCATGAAAATATTCGTAAATGGAGATTCGAACAATCTCTCGCAATAACCAAACAAAAACGACCAGATTTATTAAAGGAAGGAGGATATCATTCATGGATATCATTAAATCAATCGAACACGAACAATTGAAAAATACGATACCAAACCTTAAAGTTGGCGATACTGTAAGAGTTCACCAAAGAATTAAAGAAGGTAATAGAGAAAGAATCCAAGTTTTTGAAGGTATCATTATTAAAAAACAAGGTGGAGGATTAAATGCTACATTTACTGTAAGAAGAGTAGCATACGGAGTAGGAACGGAAAAAACATTCTTAATCCATTCTCCAATGGTAGAAAAAGTAGAAGTAGTAAGAGTAGGTAAAGCACGTCGTGCAAAACTATACTATCTAAGAGACAGAGTAGGTAAAGCAGCTAAGACAAAGGAAAATATTGGTGCAAGAATTGAAACAACTGAAATTTCCTTGAAAGAAGATTTAGCAGAAGAGCCAGTAGCAGAAGAAGTTGCGGAAGTTGTAGAAGAAGTGCCAGTACAAGAAGAAGTTGCAACCGAAAAAGTAGAAGAAGTTGCAGAAGCACCAGTAGAGGAAGTAAAAGAAGAACCTGCTAAAGTTGAAGAAGAACCAGCTGAAAAAGCAGAAGAGAAAAAAGAAGATAAAGAATAATTTTACATCCGAAAAGAGAGAATGAAAGTTCTCTCTTTTTCTTGTGCAAAATAACAAAAAATGTATTTACAAATACAGTTCTTTAAGATACAATACAAATGAAAAAAACTCGAAAAAGGAAAAAATATGTATCAATATATTTCAAAAAAAGAAGAAGACACCATTTGCTTTGCGAGTAAACTTGCAAGTGTTCTTCAAAAAGGAGATTTAATTTGGCTATCTGGGGATTTAGGAACCGGAAAGACCAAATTCACACAAGGAATTTTAAGACATTTTGCGATGGAAGACCAAATATCTTCTCCTACCTTTACCATTGTCAATGAATACCAAAATGACCAAGCAGAAGTCTACCATTTTGATGTCTACCGTTTGGAAAATGAAGAAGAGTTTTGGGCAATTGGTGGCGAAGAATATTTTGAAAAAGGAATTTGCCTCATCGAATGGGGCGAACGAATTGCTGAAATTCTTCCCAAACCGTATCTAAAGATATCTTTGGATAAAGTAGAGGAAGACGTCAATGAGCGAAGAATTACCGTAGAGCTATTTGGCGAAATACGAAAAGAAATTTTAGATTTTTTGGAGGCAGAAAGTGAAAATATTAGCGATTGACACATCTTCTCAAGTTTGTAGTGTCAGTATTGTGGAAAACGAGCGAGTGCTGATTGAATTAAAAAATACAGACGAAAAAACACATTCACAAAAGTTAATGCCTCTTGTGGACGAAGCCTTTGCAAGAACTGGACTTTCCCTCGACCATATGGATTTGCTCGCATGTTGTGTAGGACCAGGCTCTTTTACAGGGATCCGTATTGGGATTGCAACTGTAAAAGCATTTGCGGATACTAAGAAAATACCAACGATTGGTGTTACCTCTTTAGAAGGCATGGCATATAACATATTAGCGGAAAACGTGTGTGTATTGCTCGATGCTAAACATGAAAATGTGTATCTGGGATTGTATCAATTACAACCAGATGACAGCTATGGATGCGTCTTAGAAAAAGCAGTTACCATAGAGGAAGCCATAACAGAATTAAAGCAAAGAAAAATGGAACCAGTTACTCTTCTAGGAGATGGCGTAACAACCTATTTAGACAAAATTGTGCAAAATTTTGAAAGTTGTAGAATGGTAGCAGACGAATTAAATGAGGCTTCTAGTGTAAGTATTGCAAAATCTGCATATACTAGATATAAAAAAGGACAGAATACAGGAACATCAAAAGATTTAATTCCAGTCTATTTGAAAAAATCCCAAGCAGAACGAGCATTAGAAGGAGAAAAATAGATGGAAATAAAAAGGATGACCGTAGCAGATAGCAAAAAAATTCAAGACTTTTGCGAATTTGACAATTTTTGGAACCAATATATTTTTCAGCAAGATATCCAAAGTCCCAATGCTTTGTATTATCAGGTGGTAGAGCAAGAAGAAATTGTCGGAATTCTGGGAGCAAGTAGAATTTTGGACATCATAGAAATCCGCAACATTGCTGTCAAAAAGAACAAACGAAGCCAAGGCATTGGAACAAAGTTATTACAGCATTTTGTACAGGAACTACAGCAAGATAAAACGATTGCTAGAATAGAATTGGAAGTCAGTGCAAAAAATACAGTCGCAAGGAAGTTATATCAAAAACAAGGATTTCAAACGGTTGGAACAAGACTGAATTATTATGCAAAAGGCGAAGATGCAATTCTAATGAATTTGGAAATGAAAAAGTAGGAGGAAACAAATGAAGAAAGAAAATGAGCTAAGTTACAAAGACTTAAAGGTGGTATGTAATCCAGATATTTTTAAGTTTGAAACAACGGATGAGTTAGAACCAATCACTGGTGGAATTGGACAAGACCGAGGAATTAAGGCTTTGGAATTTGGACTAAATGTTGATGTAAGAGGATATAATCTCTACTTAGAGGGACCAAGTGGCGTAGGAAAAACGATGTATACCAAAAACTACTTGGATATTATCTCAAAAAAGAAAAAGGTTCCAAGTGACTGGTGCTATATCTATAACTTTGAAAATCCAAATGAACCAGTAGCAGTATCCTTACCAGCAGGACAAGGAAAAGAATTCAAAGACTCGATGGACCGCTTTATTAACGATATTAAAGTGGACATTAAAAGTACCTTTAATAACGAAGAATATGAAAAAGAAAAAACGCTCATTAAACAAGAATATGAAGAAAAACGTTCGATTTTAATGGAAAAACTAAATCAAACAACTGCTACTTATGGATTCCAAGTAAAAACTGCGAAAAACGGAATTTATATGATGCCAATGATTGATGGGAAAGCCATTGAAGAAGAAGAGTTTGAAAAATTAGATGAAAATATAAAAAAAGAATTTGAAGAAAAATCTAGTTTAGTACAACAACATATCTTGGATGCTATCAGTGAAATCAAGGCAATTGAAATCGAGGCAGAAAAGAAAGTAGAAGAATGGCAATCGAATGTAGCACTTCTTACGGTTAATGCTCATATTAACTATATCAAGTCAAAGTATAAGAGAAACAAAAAAATCAACACATTTTTAGACAGCATCAAAAAAGATATTTTACGAAATATTCAACTATTTACGGTAGAGGAAAAAGATGAAAGTAAGCAACAAGCAAATTCGACGGGAAAACCAGAAACAGCCCTAAAGCCATGGCTTAACTACCGAGTCAACCTTTTTGTTGATAACAGCAATACGGAGGGTGCGCCAGTCATTATGGACTCAAACTATTCGTATCATAACATTTTTGGCAAGTTGGAATATGAGAACTATTATGGAACTTTGAAAACCGATTATACGATGTTAAAACCGGGCTTACTTCACAAAGCAAATGGTGGATACATTGTATTCCAAATCCATGATTTAATTGCAAATGGACTTTGCTACGAAACTTTGAAAAAGGCACTTCGTATGAAAGAAATCGGAATTGAAAATGCAGCGGACCCTCGCTCTTCCATGGTAATGGTTTCTTTGAAACCAGAGCCAATTCCATTGGACTTAAAGGTAATTTTAATTGGAGATGAAAACGTTTACCAAACATTACTTGCGATTGATAACGATTTCCGCAAATTATTCAAAATCAAAGTAGAATTTGAAGATGATGCACCACGCACCACAGAAAATATGACAAAACTTGCAAGATTTATTAAAGGCTATTGCGACCAAGAAGAATTACCACCACTGGACCGTTCTGCTGTTGCAAAAGTGATGGAATATGCGTCTAAGATTTCCAATGATAAAGACAAACTATCGACAAGATTTAATGCGTTAGCAGAAATTGTAGGAGAAGCAGCAACATGGGCAAAACTTTCTCGTTCCAAAATCGTAACAGAAGATTTTGTAGAAAAGGCATTGACACAAAGAATTGAACGCGTGAAAAAATATGATACTCGTTATCTTGATATGATAAAAGACAATACCCTTTTAATTGAAACAAAAGGAGAAAAAGTAGGACAAATCAATGGTCTTACTATTATGAGTATTGGAGATTATTCATTTGGAAAACCAGTGAAGATTACAGCCAATACGTATATGGGCAAGACAGGCGTTGTAAACATTGAAAGAGAAGTTGAACTTTCTGGTTCTTCTCACTCAAAGGGTATCTTAATTCTAACCGCGTATCTTGGTGAAATGTTTGCACAAGAGAATCCATTGTCCTTAACAGCAAGCATCTGTTTTGAGCAGTTATATAATGGCGTGGATGGAGATAGTGCATCTAGTACCGAACTTTATGCCATTTTATCTAGCCTAGCAGAAGTACCAATCAATCAAGGAATTGCTGTAACAGGCTCTGTCAACCAAAAAGGAGAAATCCAACCGATTGGTGGCGTAAATGATAAAATAGAGGGCTTTTTCCAAATTTGTAAGATGAGAGGACTCGACGGAAGCCATGGTGTTATGATACCAGTACAAAACATCAAGAATTTGAGTTTATCGGACGAAATTGTACAAGCAGTAAAAGAGAAGAAATTCCATATCTATTCAGTTTCTACGATTGAAGAAGGAATTGAAATCTTAACAGGCGTACCAGCTGGAAAGAAAGATAAAGATGGAAAATTCCCGGCAGGAACAGTAAACTACTTGGCATATGAGAAATTGAAAAAATATGCAAAAGCAAATAGTAAAGATTAGTGAGAAAATAGGCAATGAATGTTGCCTATTTTTATGCTCCAAAAGATAAAACAAAATTTCGCAAAATATCTTTGCATTTTATGGAAAATGCAGTAAGATTTTATTCGAGGACCAAGAAAGCGAGTTGAACTTGGAAAAATTAGAGAAAAACAAAAATTAAAGAAAGAGCAAATACAAGGTGAAAAAGAAGCTAATATAACACATTACAAAGTGGGAGCAAAAATAAGAAAAACGATACAAGAATTAGGAGGAACCATGCCAGAAGATATGCCAACTCCTGAAAAAAGTCTAAAGCAATTAGAGAAAGAGAAGCAAAACAAATTGAAAAAATAGAAATGTTATCCGAAATTGTAGGGAAGGACTTCTTACAATTCCTCTTGAAAAGAAGCGGAAAAGTATGGTAAAATAGGAACAAAGTTTGAAAAAAGAAGAAAGAGGAAGCAATGGAAGATCGAAAACAGTATATTCGTAATTTTAGCATTATTGCTCATATCGACCACGGAAAATCTACCTTGGCAGACCGATTGATTGAAAAGACAGGCGTTCTTTCGGCACGTGAAATGGAAAACCAAGTATTAGACAATATGGATATTGAAAAAGAAAGAGGCATTACCATCAAGTCCCAAGCCGTAAAAATGCTGTATCAAGCAAAAGATGGACATACCTATGAGTTGAATTTAATTGATACCCCAGGACACGTGGATTTCAATTATGAAGTATCTCGTAGTTTGGCGGCATGTGATGGAACAATATTGGTAGTGGATGCTTCCCAAGGTGTAGAAGCACAAACACTAGCTAATGTATATCTTGCCCTAGACAATAACTTGGAAATCTTGCCAGTAATTAACAAAGTAGATTTACCAAACGCAAGACCCGACGAAGTCAAAAATGAGATTGAAGATATTATTGGAATACCAGCACAAGATGCTCCATGCATTTCCGCTAAAACTGGATTGAACATTGACGAAGTATTAGAACGCATTGTAACAGACTTGCCAGCACCAATAGGAGAAGAGAACTCCCATTTGAAATGCTTAATCTTTGACTCCCTTTATGATAACTACAAAGGAGCAATTGCATATGTGCGTGTCAAAGACGGAACAGTCAAAGTGGGAGATGAAATCCAACTTATGGCAAGCGGAAAGTCATTTGTGGTAACAGAAGTTGGATATTTTGAACCAGGTTCCTACCAACCAGCAGATAAATTGCAAGCAGGAGAAGTAGGCTATATTGCAGCCAGTATTAAAAACTTATCCGATGTTCGTGTCGGAGATACGATTACCTTAAAAGAAAATCCAGCAACCGAACCACTACCAGGCTACAAAAAAGTCAATCCAATGGTATATTGTGGACTTTATCCAGTCGATGGTAGCGATTACGAAAATCTGAAAACGGCCTTAGAAAAACTAAAACTCAATGATGCAGCATTAGAATACGAGGCAGAAACCTCAACAGCTTTAGGGTTTGGCTTTCGCTGTGGATTCTTAGGTTTACTTCATTTAGAAATTATTGAAGAGCGTCTAGACCGTGAATTTGACCTAAGTTTAATTACAACTTCTCCATCCGTTATTTATAAAGTACACAAAACAACAGGAGAAGTAGTGGAGTTATATAACCCAGCAGACTTGCCAACAGCAACTGAAGTTTCTTATATGGAAGAACCAATGGTAACCGCTGAAATTTTAACACCAAAAGAATATGTTGGAAACATCATGGAAATCTGTCAAAACCGTAGAGGAATTTACCTCGATATGAAATATTTAGACGCCAACCGAGTTACCTTGATTTATGAACTACCATTAAATGAAATTATCTACGACTTTTTTGATACCTTAAAATCCAAAACAAAGGGATATGCTTCTTTTGATTATGAATTCAAAGAATATGTCCGTTCTGAACTTGTGAAACTAGACATTCATGTCAATGGAGAAGGGGTGGATGCCCTATCTTTCATAGTCCATAAAGACAACAGTTATGAACGAGGCAGAAAAATGATTGAAAAACTAAAAGAAGTTATACCAAGGCAATTATTCAGTATTCCTCTTCAGGCCGTTGTTGGTGGAAAAATCATTGCAAGAGAAACAATTTCAGCAATGCGAAAAGACGTACTTGCAAAATGCTATGGAGGAGATATTACCAGAAAGAAAAAATTATTAGAAAAACAGAAAAAGGGAAAGAAAAAAATGCGACAAATTGGAAATGTAGACATTCCACAAGAAGCATTTTTAAGTGTATTGAAATTAGACGAAGAATAGAGGAAAGAAAATGAAGGAAGAAAAACGAGAATGGGAAGACCAAATTGAAGGCAGAAATGCTGTCCTTGAATTGCTAGAAACCGGAAAGGATATTAACAAAATATTGGTAGCAAAAGGAGAAAAACATGGCTCTATCTTAAAAATATTAGCACTAGCAAAAGAAAATAAAGTAATTACAGCAGAAGTAAAGCGAAGCAAATTAAATGAAATGGCACAAACTCCAAATCACCAAGGTGTAATTGCGATTGTGCCACCATATGCCTATTGCGAAGTAGAAGATATTTTGCGGAGAAGCAAAAGCAAAACAAGAAAAGCCATTTATCCTGATTTTAGATGGAATAGAAGATCCACATAATCTAGGCTCGATTATCCGCAGCGCCGAAACAGCAGGTGTCCATGGCATTATTATTTCCAAAAGAAGAGCAGCAAGTGTAAACAGCACAGTCAGCAAAGTATCTGCAGGCGCTGTACAACACATGAAAATTGCTCGTGTTAATAACATCAATGATACCATTCAGGAATTGAAAGACAAAGGACTATGGATTTATGGAACGGATATGGAAGCACCAAAATACTATTATGAGGAAGATTGGAAAGGTCCAGTCGCGATTGTAATTGGAAGTGAAGGCTTTGGAATGAGCAGATTAGTCAAAGAAAATTGTGATTTCCTTGTGAAAATTCCAATGAAGGGAAAAATCAGCTCACTTAATGCGGCTGTATCAACCGGAATTGTAATTTATGAAGCAGTAAAACAAAGAATGGAAGGATAACGTTAGAATGAACAAAGGAAGAATTGTGCAAGTAACCGTTGGAATGATTGTACTAATTGGCTTGCTTTTGGCAAGCCTTTTTGTCATTGAAATCTCAAAATCCAACCAAAAAGAATTTTTGAAAGGACTCACTACTTTAGAAGAGCCATTTTTGCGATTGACAGGTACTACAGACGTTGAACGAAAAGCTCGTTCTCAGGACTATATCGTGCAAGGCAAAATGCAAGTGAAATTAGATGGATATCGAGGACAAGAATTAGAGGAAAAAATTGAACAGGGAACCAATATTATCGTAACAGGACAAACAAAAGGGCTAGAAAAGCAGAGCTTTCGAGAATATACATGGAAAAAAGAAGATATGGAAGTCATGAAAGTGAAACTGTTACGAGATGGACAAAAAATAGCATGGGGAGCAGATGAAATTGTAAATGCATATGTAGCTGTCGAAAATACAAATTTACATGAGCTGTTAGGAAATTTAGATAAGCCAGCACCATATGCGATTGATAAAATAGAAGAAAATAGTTTGTTAGATTTCTTCTTATTAGAAGAAATTGAAAAAGAGGCCTTACAGGAATATGGAACAGTTTTAGCAGAAAATACGAAAAAAGAAGATTACAAAAAGGTAAAACAAGTCTTTTCGATTGATGGGAAGCAAAGACAAGTAACAGGATACGGTTTAACACTAGACCCAAACAAGGTGAAGATACTTGCTCTTGCCATGTGCCAAACCTTACAGGAAGATAGTATTACGCTAAATTTACTTTCTAAACGAATGAAAACACTTGGCTTTCCAGAGGAAGAAACCAATATCAATGCAATTCATGAGCGATTGGAAGGAATAAAGCAAAGTTTGCAAAACGGAACAAAGCAAGTCCAAGGATTAACCATTGTCTATTATCCTTGGAAAAAACAATGCCTTCAACTGGAAGTGATTTATGGAGGCAATCAGTTTGTGTTTCAACAAGAACCGAAAACAGACCAAGTAGCGCTTTCATGGAAGACAAAAGAAAATATGGGAAAAGTAGCCAAAGCAGGAAATCAGACAATGCTTCAAATCAGTAATCAAAAAGAAACTTGGGAGATTGTGCAAGAAGCAGAGGAAAAAGAAACTGGACTCAATCGAAAGTTATCTGTTTTAGCAAAAGATGCAAATGGGACATTTCAGATGAAATACCAAGAAGAAAAAATATTTCAAGAGCAAGTTGATAGAATAGAGCGATTAACCAATGAAAACAGTGTAACCTTAAATCAATATCCAAAATCAGAATTAAGAATCTTGTTACAAGCAATTCAAACCCAATGGGATTTTGTATGTCGAATGAAAAGAGAACAATTATTGCAAATTCTCTAAGAAAAGAGTTATATTTTTCTTTCACAAATAGGTTCGCAAACAAGCATAGGAGTAAGACAAAAAGAATGGAAAAAGAAACCAAGAAAAAACTTTTGAAAAAAGTATTGACTTTTCTTTTTCAGGGTGGTAAGATTAAGAACAGTTCTCCGATTTCGGGGAAATATTTGTTGCCATAAATTCGATTTCGGAATTTTCAAAAAAAGTGTAAAAACTTGTTGACATTATAGTTTGAGTTATGGTACAATAAGACTCGTTCGCAAAGAACAAAAAAGTACATTG
>CANSOY010000015.1 GCA_947648765.1 uncultured Clostridium sp. | reverse complement strand
TTTTCTGTTGCACTTTCCTTAAGGTTTCCCTCACTGGACGTTATCCAGCATCCTTGCTCTATGGGGCCCGGACTTTCCTCGTACGCAACCTTTCGGTATTTGCTATACGCGACTATTTGGCTTACTCTTATTTATTATATGCTCTTATGCTAGAAAAGTCAAGGTTTTGAAGTTTCTCTAACCTTTCCTTACATCATCCATTTTAGTAGTTTTATGACTCCCATCTTTGCATTTTTGTGATGTGCTGATACATTTGTTCTACTTTCGATTTCTTTTCTATTTTCGTGATAATATGTGTATGATTTTAGTAGCATTTCTTCATTTGTTAAGGTTGGTTTGAAATTTAGTTCTTTCTTGATTTTAGAAGTATCAAACACAAAGTTAGCAGATATCATTTTGTATTGATATGGTCCCAATGGAGAAATCTTTAGGAAATAACAGATTTTCATAGCCAATGTCATAAGACCTTTTGGAAAATGAAACAATTTAGACTTTGAACCCGCTTTTTCAATCACATAGCGATAGACTTCATTAAACGATTTCACATCATCTGAACCAATGTTGAAGATTTCTGTTTTATCATAATGTAGAGCGCTTTTCATGGCTTGCACCATATCTTTTGCATAAATGAATTGATATTTGTTTTCGCCATTTCCCGCCATCGGTACTTTTCGATTTTCGTCAATAAACTCAAATAATAGGCTTAATAGCCCTAATCTGCCTTCGTCAATAATGGTTGGACTTCTAAAGATAACAGAGTTTAACTTGTCTTTATTTTCTAATAATATTTTTTCGCCTTCTAGTTTCGATTTTCCATAAATCTCAATCGGATTAGCGATTTCGTCTTCGGTTACTAAGTTATCAAAGTTATTCCCCCACAAACAGTTGCTAGAAATGAACAATAACTTTTTACATTGGTTTCCAATCGCAAACTGAACGATATTTCTTGTTCCATCTACATTGGATGTCCATAGTTTATCTGCGTCTTTTACTTCATGGGCTAAAAGTGCTGCACAATGGAATATTGCATCAAATTGGTATTTTCCAAACACTTCTTTTAGTAATTTCGTATCGCGAATATCTCCTTGGATTGCTATAAAATTTTCTGCTTTGTAGCCATCCGCTTCTAAATCAATACTAACGCAAAAAGCACCATCTTTTAGTAACTCTTCTTTCAAAATACTTCCATAAAATCCTGCTCCACCTGTTATTAAATATGTTTTCACTTATTTTTCCCCTTGCCTTGATATTTTTCTTCATTATATCTTATCTATTTTTTCTTTTCAATCTTATCACAGAAAAAAGCAGGAATCACTCCTGCTTTTCTGCTATTTGTCCGTATAATGTTCCTTACATTGCATAATTTCTATTTCTCCATTTTTTACTTTGAATATTAGTCTATTTTTGTTATCAATTCTTTTACTCCAGCAACCAGATAAGTCATATCTTAATGGTTCGGTTTTTCCTAAACCGCTATTGCAAATACCATTTCGCATAATTTCTTTAATTAGTATGTTAATTTTCTTAAAAGTTTTCTTATCTTGAGTTTGCCAGTATAAATAATCTTCCCATGCTTCTGGAGAAAAAGAAACTTTATTCATTTTCCATTTCCTCTAGTTCTTCTATGGTTTTTGTTATTTTGTTGCCAGCATCAAGGTTTGCAATAGAGGACCTTAATCTTTTCATGCTTTCTTCTGAGTAGATTGGATCGTAACTTACATCAAAAGGTAATTTTCTTTCTCTTAATACGGCTTTGATAAACATATTAACTGCTACAGAAACATTCATTCCTACTGCATTGCAAAAATTTTCAAATTCCGTCTTGTCATTTTTGTTTACTCTTACACTTAAATTTGTCTGTTCCATCCATCATCAACTCCTTTCTCTTATATTATTATATGTCATATTGCATTATTTTGTCAATACATTGTATTATATAATATTTATTCTTTGTTATCCAATACTATCCAATGTCTGCATTCCATTTTTATAGTTGATATAGAACAAAGAGATGTCCTGTAACTTCACACTCTCTTGCATCTCTTTTATGAGTACATAGACTTTATTGATTTCTGCTTGCTGGTTAACACCAATCGAAACATCATTCACGACTTGATTAAAACGATTTTCCGCTTCTTGCAAGAAATTAGCACAGTCTTCCCATCGATTAGTTTCCAAAATAGCATAAGCATTGATAATATTCGCTTTGGTATACGAAACCTGTTTTGTCATTGTATTTGTCTCATACTCGTCAATAACCCTTGCTAATGTTGCATAGCTATTGGCTAAGGTAATAAGTGAATTGGTCTTATCCTCTTTTTCAATTTGCATTACACTTGCTTTTAAGTCATTGGAAAATTGTAAAATTTCTTCTGGCTTTACATTCAGTGCGTGCAGATCTAATTCGATTACTGCCCAAGAAGAATACAAATTTTCTGCCATTTGCTTCATTTTATTCCAGTCTACTTCGCCACGTTGACTGTTCAAAATATTGTTTGCTATCATCTTACTTTGCCTTTGTGGGCTGTCATTTCCTTGATTATCTTGTCCGCTTCCATTTTTTTCGCCACCAGATTGCCCTTGGCTATCTCCGCTTCCTTCGCTACTTTCACTTTCTCCGTGAACCACCTTTTGCCCCTTCAATCTCTTCTGTTTGCACACGGTAATTGGCATAAGATATATTGTTCAAAGAGTTCAAGAGCAGAATTAAATTCGAGTCCAAGTAGCGAACTTCTTCGGTTACTTTTAATTTCAAATCTGTTGTGCTTCTTCCCTTACTGTTCGCATTTGCATAGAATAAGAAGCAGGCAGTAACAACACCAATTACCAGTACTAAGATGATAATCCAAATTAAAAACTTTTTCATATATTTCTCTTTTCTTTCTATCTTTTCCAAATTAGTATAAACCATTTCAGGTCAAAATATTCTTTGGTATAAAAAAGAAAAAATTGCAAAGAATAAGAAAAAAATCGAAAAAGGTGGAAAACAAAATGGGATATCTCGTAAAACTATATGCTTCCAAACCAAATGAGATAGCAGGATACTTAAATAAATATTTTCAAACATTGGATATTCCAAAAGCAATGGATAAGCCAGACCTTTTGGAATGGCAGGCTAGTTACTCAAACCCTTTGGATTTAGTGGATTTTGTCAGTTACCATCAAGACCAAGAAGACGATTTTGAGGTAGGCTTATGGATTTGCTTGGACCCTAGTCTATATATTCAAGTTACCAAAGAAAACAGCGACGAAATTATCCGCTACATTTATGAGCGATTTCCTTACTAAAAAACAAGATGGGAATTTCTTTCCATCTTGTTTGCCTTTTTATTTTTCTAAAAGAATGGTTACTGGTCCATCATTTAGGAGTTCTACTTTCATATCTGCTCCGAATATTCCAGGATAAGTGGGAACTCCCTTTTGATTACATTGTTCTAAAAAGTATTCATACAAAGGGTTTGCTTGTTCTGGTCTTGCTGCTTCGATAAAACTTGGGCGATTTCCTCCTGTGCAATCTCCATAAAGCGTGAATTGGGATACCACTATCATTTCGCCTTTTTCGTCTTGAATGGAACGGTTCATTTTTTCGTTTTCATCTTCAAAAACTCTTAAATTCGTTAATTTCTTTACTAAATAGTCAGCATTTTCTTTGGTATCAGTATGGGTTACGCCAAGTAGCACGAGAAATCCTTTTCCAATCTTTGATACAACTTCTCCATCTACCGTTACACTTGCATATTTTACTCTTTGTACTACTAATCTCATTTTCTACTCCTGATTTTGCTTGTTTTCTGATTTCGTTTCTTCTTTCTTTTCTGTTTCTTTTTTGGGTCTGCCTCGTTTGACAGGCTCTTGCTTTGCTTGCTCTACATTTCCTTTTTGTTCTTCACATTCTCGTTTGATTTCCGCAAAAGTAACTTTTCCTTGTCTTGCACCACAATACGGGCAAAACTTAGCATCTAATAAAACTTCTTCTTGGCAAGCTCTACATTGTTTTTTCTCTTTTAGTTTTAAGAGTTCTTTTCTTGTATCCGCCATTTCATCTGCCAAAGAGTCAATCTTAGAACATTCATTCATTAGTTCTTCTTCAATATAGATAATCTTTTCTTGGTCATTGGTATCGAGTACATGCTTTTGATAAACAATTTTTCCAATTTCTTGGTACAGATCTGCTATCTTTTCTTGATTTTCATCTAAGATAGCATTTAATTTCATTCTCTTATTATTATCGTGTTTTGCATAAAATATTCATGTTTTTCCAATTTTTTCTTTTTAGTCTTCAAATTTCTTTTCTCTGGTCATCAATCTCTTAACTGCTTCTTCTGGCTTTAGTCCATTGAATAGGATATCATAGACTGTATTGACAATCGGTAGTTCAATGTTATATTGTTTCGCTAGTTTGTATGCTGCTTCAATATTATCCATACTCTCTACTGTCATACCAATTTCCTTTTTGGCTTCTTCCACTGACAAACCTCTTCCAATTAACTTTCCGGCTCTACGATTACGACTATGTTCGCTTAGGCAAGTTACAATTAAATCGCCTAAGCCAGATAAGCCATAAAAGGTTTCTTTTTGTGCCCCCATTGCTTCTCCTAGACGAGAAATCTCCACTAGTCCTCTCGTAATGAGTGCTGCAAACGTGTTATCTCCCATCTTGATTTCTGCTGCAATTCCAGCGCAAAAAGCAATAATATTTTTCAGTGCCCCTCCTAGTTCTACTCCTTTTATATCATGAGAAGCATAAACACGCATATTTTCATTCATGAAAAGAGATTGTACTTCTTCAATGACACTGTCCTCTTTGGAACCAATGACAATTGCTGTTGGAATAGCAACCGATACTTCTTCTGCATGACTTGGACCGGAGAAAATTCCAATTCTTTTTCCTGGTAGTTCTTCTTCCGCTACTTGACTAAGTGTTTTTAAGGTATCGTTCTCCAAACCTTTTGAACAAATAACCACTGCCTGATTGGTTAGATATGCTTTATATTTTTGGATAGTTGCTCGAACAAACTTGGATGGTGTTACATGGATGACTATTTCTGAGTCCGTTACCACTTTTTTCAAATCTGTAAGTGCTTCTATCCCTTCTGGTATCACTAATTCCGGTAAGAATTGGCACTTTTTTTCTTCATTGATGGCTCGTGCTTCTTCTTCTGAAAAAGACCACATTTTTACTTCATTTCCTAATTTTGCTAGATGTGTTGCAAGTGCAACACCCCAACTTCCTGTTCCAATAACAGCAACTTTTTTCATTTGCATTTCCTCCTCTTTTTGGCTTATTTATGAAGACTTAGTTTATTCTCTTTTCCTTCTAAAATACGTTTTAAGTTCGTACGATGGTTGTATACGACTAAAACAGCAAGTAGGATACTGAAAATCAAATAATTTCCAGGTACGATATAATTTTGGCTAATGAATAATGTTAAAACTGGGTACAAGATAGCAGCCATAATCGAGCCAAGTGATACAATTCTGGTAACTGCCATAATCGCAAGAGCAAATACCAAACAGATTAGTCCAATTTGCCAGTTGCAAATGAGAAGTACACCAAGTGCTGTTGCAACTCCTTTTCCTCCTTTGAAACCAAAGTAGATTGGGAATGTATGCCCTAGCACAACAGCTCCTGCTGCAAGTTGTACCAAAAGAGCACCACTGGTTTCTTTCCAAATTAGGCTAGCAATCCATGCCACGCCAACTGCTACAACGCCTTTTAAGATATCACAAAGTAAGGTTAATGCTGCTGCTTTTTTCCCTACAGTACGAAGTACATTGGTACTTCCGGCATTACCACTTCCTTTTTCTCTTACATCAAATCCTGCTAACTTTTTGCTAATTATAACTGAAAAACTAATGCTTCCTAATAAATATGCTATCATTGTTACTACAATATATACCGCTACCATAACTTAAAATTCCTCCTTCTAACTTTTTATCCTTCTTTTTCATTTTTTTCTCTTACCATCATACGAACTGGTGTCCCAGTTAGACCAAATTCTTTACGAATTTGATTGATTAAGTATCTTTCATAAGAGAAATGGAATAGCTTTTTATCATTGACAAACACAACAAATGTTGGTGGCTTTGTAGATGCTTGTGTCATATAGAATATTTTGAGCCTCTTTCCTTTATCCGTTGGTGGTTGAACAATGGCAATGGCTTCGTTTAATACCTGATTCAAGGTTGCTGTCGAAACACGCATTGCATTTTGACTTGCCACTTGATTGATCAGTTCAAACAACTTGTGAACTCTTTGTCCTGTTTTGGCAGATAAGAAAAGAATTGGTGCATAAGATAAATAGGCTAATTTCTCATACACTTCTTTGGTGTATTTTTCTAATGTCCCATTTTCTTTTTCATAAGCATCCCATTTGTTGACAACAATAATCACGCCTTTTCCTGCTTCGTGTGCTTCTCCTGCAATTTTCGTATCTTGCTCGGTTACGCCTTCTAAAGCATCTATCATAAGCACACAAATATCTGCTCTTTCGATTGCTAACAATGTTCGTGTAATACTATATTTTTCAATGTTCTCTGTAATCTTATTCTTTTTTCGGATACCTGCTGTATCAATAAAAATGTATTTTCCTTGTTCATTGCTAAATTCGGAATCAATCGCATCTCGTGTAGTTCCTGCAATATCGCTGACAATCATACGATTTTCGCCTAAGATGTAGTTGACTAAACTAGATTTTCCTACATTTGGTTTTCCAATAAACGCTACGTTAATTGGCTCTCCGGTTTCTTCGTCTTCATTTTCTTCTGGTAGGGCCTCTACGATTGCATCTAGCACATCTCCCATCCCTTTTGCATTAGCTGCCGAAATTGGATATGGCTCGCCGAGTGCTAGGTTATAGAATTCGTAGATATCTTCGGTTTCATTGGTTCCAAATTTATCTGCCTTATTACATACCAGAATAATTGGTTTGCCAGATTTTCGTAACATATTCGCAATGTCTTGGTCTGCTGCTGTAATGCCTTGTTTTACATCTGTCATAAACAAGATAACATCTGCAATTCCAATGGCAATATCTGCTTGCTCTTTCATTTGCGTTAAAATCGTGTCTTGAGATTTTGGCTCAATTCCACCAGTATCAATCAAATGAAAGGTCTTTCCTCGCCAAGTTGCTTCTGCATAAATACGGTCCCTTGTTACGCCTGGTGTATCTTCTACAATGGCTACTCGCTTTCCAATAATATAGTTAAAAAATGTAGATTTGCCCACATTTGGTCTTCCAATGATGGCCACAGAACTTTTCATACTGTTCTCACCTCTTCCGTTATTTTACTAGATTTTTGGAGGTTCGTCAATTTTTTCCAATGCTTTTTTTCGTTTTTTTGAAAAATATATCCCATATTCAAATAGCAATGCAATCGTTGTGATAAGGCTCGTCGCAAGAGATATCTTCATTCCCATTGTTCCTCGATACCACACTAGAATTTCATATTCTTTTCCTTCTTCTAACTCCGCTAAATTTACTGTCAAAAAGCCTTTTTCTGACTCATAGCCTTGTACTTCTTGCCATTCTTCGGTTTCGGCTGGTCGGATTCTTATTGTATAGCCTAAATAATAGATATATGGCAATTCTACGGATAATTCTTTTGTATTCGCAATAAAGGATATTCCCGTTATATTTCTTTCCTTTGCTTCTCCTGTAATTTCTGCTTCTCCACTTAAGAGGATTGCTCCTGGTTCTCTTTCCTTGATGTATTCCAAGTTTTGAAAAGCCTTGGTTGGTAAATATTCAAAACTTGCACATCCAGCATGCACCCTTTGGGTATTTTCATTGACTGGAACAGCTGGGATTAGTTTATCTTCTGTCCAGCCTCTGTTATCATAAGAGATGAAACGATTTAATGGCACAATAAGGAGAAATGCAAGTGTTGTAATAACCAATAAATCTCCTAAATCATAACGCTTAAATAGGCGTACAACTCCCACTGCCGCTGCAAAAGATAGGAAAAATCCAACAAACTCTAAGAAGCGGTATGTAAATTGTATCATGCACAAGATTTCTGGCAATTTTTCAAATGGGACAATACGCAAAGTTAAAATCGAGCAAAGAATTCCCATGACCAAGAAAAAAATGGTTTGTCTTTTTTCGTCTGACTGTATTTTCTTTTTGGCGATAGCAAGAATTGCAAAAATGCTTCCTAAAAGGAGAATTCCACCAATTTCAAAGATAAAGCCCTCTTGTGTAAAAAACAACTCACTTAAATTCAATTTGTAATATTCCAATACCTCTACACGGGACATTCTACCCTTTTGAAACACTTCATATTCAGTTACTAGACGATGTTCGAGTAGTGGAATAAGAAAAAATGCACATAATAATAGAATAAGAAGCAAACTAATTCCTAGTTGGCAAATTGCTTTTTTGTTTAATTTCTTGTACTGTATAACTAAATAGAGAAAAGCAAAAATAGCGGTATATAACGTTATTACCGTATGACTTAGCATTAGCCCTACTGTACCTGCCACCAAAACGAGGTTCATTGGTTTTTCTTGGCTTCCTTGACAATCCTCTAAAATTGCATAAATGCCATGGAAGACCATTGGCAAGAACACAAAAGAAGCTAGTTCTGCAATGGCAATTCGCATATACATATCGGTAACACGGTATGGTAACAGGATATAGAAAACACTTGCTAATAAGGCTATCTTTTTACTTTTGGTAACACGTTTCGTAAAAGCGAACATACTAAATCCAGAAAGTGCTGTAAGTAGGTATAGGAATAACTTGATACAGTCTAGATAAGAAGCTCCTAAGAAGCGAAATAGAAGCGGAACGTAGGCTGTTAAAATACTATAAAACAAATTCCACGAATAGCCAAATCCATTGCAAAAATCCGACATAATCACTGGGAAAAGACTTTGCTCTCCCAGTGATTGTGCAGTTCCAATTAAACGGCAAATGTGCTGAATACCATCATCCTGAAATAAGTCGATGGTTCTACTAAGTAGTGGTATACACATAAGCGCTGAAAAAAATAGAATTATGGTATAGCAAAACCAATTCTTTTCCATTACATTTTTGAATGTATCTCTCATGCAGTTTCTCCTTGTTTTTCTCTTTTTTTCTCTCGTATAATCATAGCAAGGAACACAAAATAACTAAGCAAAGAAAATCCATAACTTGCTTTTTCTAATCCAGTTCCCTGATATCTTACGGTTATTTTGCCTGTTTCCATATCTGTTGGGATGGTAACAGCAATCATTCCATATTCGCTTTCCTCTTGTGGCAAGATAATTTCTTCCTCCTCATTTTTCAGAGTTACTATGTAACCTGGATAATAGAAATATGGGATTTCTAGTTTTGTTTCTTTTTCCACATTTTCTAGTTGACAAGACAAATTCGTTCCTCGTTTTTCCTGTTCTCGAATGTTTGCTTCCCCCTCGATTACAAAGACCTGATCTGGTTTGGTATCGATTTCATCTTGATGTTTTATTGCTTGGTAAGGCAAATAGTCTCGATTAATAAAGAAAATGGAAAAACTTAAATTCTGTGTAATTGCTTCTTCATAGACTTTATCTTCCTTCCTGCCTAGGTTTTGCAAAGTAGCATATCGGTCTAAACTTTTTTGATACTGACTTAATAACAGTACCACACAAACAATCGCAAAAGCAATCCTCCCCATCTTTTTTCCCTTTAAGAGGTTCCAAATCCCTTCACAATTTTGGGCTATTAGAATAGAACTAAAAAAAACAAATTCTCCTAACATTCTCCACGGGAATTGAATTTGCCAAAAGATTGCTGGCATTTCTTTCCACGGAAACATTTTCGTACACATAAACAGACTCATAAGTACAAAACCATTAAAAATAACATAAGTTTTATCCTTGCGGTGCTCACGAAAAGCGAGAAGTGTTAGTACCAATAACACAATGGTAAATTTCCCTAGTCGATATGAAACATCTCGTATATCTCCATTTTTGTCTAGTAAGAACTCCTCCCATTGTATGGCTTGGTTTACCACGGCTTTTTGATTAGTTCCCATCAGTTCTTGGTCAAAAAATGTATATTGGGTGAAATTTCTAAATTCCAATAATACTACCCAGAAAAAAGCTGTCATGGCTAAGATAAAAATGGTATTCCAGATTAATTTTGGAAACGTATCTTTCCATGCTTTTCGGCTCCAATGGCAGATAACATAAACAAGACAAAATAGGGCCACATAGAACGTAGTAATGGTATGAGTTAGAACAAGTCCTGTTGCCCCAATAGCAATATACCAGTGTTTTGTTTTATCTCGTTCTAGCAAATTGTGTAGTCCCTGAAAGATGATTGGGATAAATACAAATGTCGTAAATTCTGCTAACGCAAATCTAGTATAGATATCCTCACTTCGATACGGTGCTAGCATATAAAATAGGCTGGCTAATAATGCGATTTTTCGCTTTTGGGTAATCTCATAAGCACAGTGATACATGGTAATTCCAGAAAACAATATGGTGCAATATGAAAATATCTTTAATGCGTCAGAATATAAAATCGGCAAGTAGGTAAACAAATATGGCAAAAAAGTAGCCATTGGTGCGTAAAACGCATTAATGGAATAGCCAAAGTTATCACAGAAAAATGGAATAACTAAATGCGGAAATGTAGTATAATTTAGACTTAACTTAGTTCCCATTAGACGTAAGATATGCAAAGCGCCATCATGGGTATATCGTATTTTCAAGCCAATGAGAGGAATTGCTACCAAAAGGCTAATGAAAAAAATACATAAATAATGAAACTTTTTATTTTCAAGTAAATTCTGTAATCGTTCCTTCACGTTGTCTTCTCCTTTGTATTAGTAATAAATGTTCCCTTCTAGCAAGTCATCATGTTTAATCCATTCGGATACTGAAATCACACGGTACTTGGTATCTGTGTCTCGTACAATCACTTTCTCAATGCCAGAGTTGATAATCATTTTTCGACACATCTGGCAACAATTCGATTTCTCGTCATATTGCATGGTATCTGGTCGATAGGACACTAAATAAAGTGTTGCTCCAATCATTTCTTGTCTCTTCGCACTTATCATGGCATTTTGTTCTGCATGAACGGAGCGACAGGCATCATAACCAGCATGACTTACATCTGGAAAGAATTTCTTTTTGGAGCAAAAACCAATATCAATGCAATTTTCTCTTCCACGTGGTGCCCCATTATATCCGGTTGAAATGATTTCGTCATGATTTACAATGACACACCCAATCTTTTTTCTAAGACAGGTACTTCTACTTGCAACTGCTTTTGCAATATCTAGATAATAATTTACTTTATCAATTCGATTTTCCATTTTATCACGACCTTTTTTTGTTTTATCTTATCACAGTTTCCTTTATTCGGCAAGAAAAATCAGAGGGAATATCAATCTTCTTTTTTCTTTGCTCTGTAGGGCTTTCGGTTGACATTGTTCGGCAAATATTGTATAGTTTTGGTAGAAAAAAGGAGGATTTGTTATGTTAAAAGAATTCAAAGAATTTGCTACACGAGGAAATATTATGGATTTAGCAGTTGGTGTTGTAATCCGGAGGTGCTTTTCAATCCATCATTAATTCTCTTGTCAATGATATTATTATGCCTGCTGTATCCATTATTACCAAAAGAGTAGATTTTTCTAATATGGTGTTTACTGTTGGTGGTGCTTCCATTAAGTATGGGAACTTTATTACAGCAATTGTTAATTTTCTTATTATTGCTTTTTCCATTTTCGTAATGATTACTTATCTCAATAAATTGAATAAGAAAATGGAAAGTTTGACTAAAGAAGAAGCAAAGAAATTAGAAAAGAAATATGGAAAAAAGAAGAAAGAAAAAGAAGTAGAACCAGAAGCGGAACCAACTACCAAAATATGTCCTTTCTGTTATAGCGAAGTAAATTACAAAGCAACCCGTTGTCCACACTGTACCTCTTCTCTCGTAGAAGAAAAAGCCAAAGAAGCGGAATCAAAAAAGAAACCAAGAACCAAAAAGAAAGAAACCGAATAAAACGAAAAAGCAACAATCTCAAAATTGTTGCTTTCTTTTTGATACAGAAAAACAGTAAAAATTACTGTTTTATTTTGCTTCTGTTTTTGCTATTACTTCTTTTCCATTATAGTAACCACAGTTTTTGCAAACTCTGTGTTGCATAATTGGTTCATGACAATGTGGACATTCTGCTAAATTTTGTTTTTCTAATTTCCAGGTCGATCTTTTTAATCCAGTTCTTGCTTTTGACCATCTTCTTTTTGGTTGTGCCATTTTCATTCCCTCCCTTGTCTGATGTTATTCTATCTGTTTCATTTTTAACTAAAATTCTTGACTATAAGATTATACAAAGTTTTTTCTCGTTTGTCAAGCAATCTGATTGAAATATTATGGAATTGCCAAAATATTAAGATAATATCCCTTTTTCGAGAGATATTATCTTATCTTTTTTGATTTCTAGATTCCTTTATATTTTCGGTTTTGGTAATATGCAAATCCACCTGCAAGTAAGATAACTGCTAAAATGCAAATGGTTATCATTGGCATAGAGCCTGTTTGCGGTATTGTCCCTCCTGCTTTTGTGTTATCCATATTTCCGGTTATTCCAGTTGGCTTATTGCTATTTGTTACTGTATTCGTTTTACTTGGTGGAACAACGATTTCGTTCCCTGGTTTTGATGGGGCTGGTGCTTCATCTAAATCCCAAGCAAAATTTTTATCTAGATAATTGTATAAAAAATCTCCTGATGCACTCGTACTATTAACTGCTTGAAATAGCATAACATCTTCTAATGGATAGTATTTTCCATTTTCGGTTTCTACTGCAAAATATCCATAATAGTATGCTCGATGCGTAAATTGTCCATTTTGGAAAAGTCCCGCATTCTTTTGTGGAGAGCCAACAAGTCCACTTTTGGAGATTATTGGTTGTTGGTTTTTTGCGTAGGTCAATAAGTTGTTTAGGCAATCAGATTTTCCATCTCGTATATCTCTTAATATCTGTTGGTCTGTAACACGTCCGATTTTTACAGTATATTTCAATTCACCATAATAAGAGTTTTGAGCATCATAAATGACAGTTTCAGTCGAGCTAGGAAATACCGTAATACGCTGTGTTAATGATTCTAGTTTTGGTCTGGCAAGTTTGATACCTTCCACTATTTTATATTTTTCTCGTGGTGTAACACCATCTGTTGCTGTATATTTCCCATCATATTCTAGAATCGTAAGATATACATCACCTACATGAGCTAATCTTACAGATGCCATTGTACTAACATCCACTTGGTTACTACGGAAAGAGCGATAATCTTCTGGTCCTAATCCTGTTGTTACTAGATAACCATTTTCGTCAAACTTGATTGGTGCTTTCTGTTCTCCATTTGTCATAAATATATAATATTCTCTTGACACTTCTTCTGTTTTCAATGTTACATTTTTTATTTCAAGATTATATTTATGTTCATCTCTTGTTAAACTAAAAGTTGCTTTGCTAAAATCTGTAAAAGTCGGCTTTTTTTCGGTTTCTGTACCAGTTCCGCCTTCGTTACCGGTTCCCTCTCCTTCTGTAGCCCAAACATTCGTTGCTCCAAGGGTTATAACAAACAAGATAGCAAGCAGAATTACCACTATTTTTCTAAGTATATTTGTGTTCATAAAACTTCCTCCTTTGTTCTTCTTGTGTAATTATATCGAACCGTTTTTTCTTTTTCAATATATTTCGTCATTTTTTTCAAAAAGATTTTTCTCAATAAAAATCCCATTCTTGCATATACTGAAAGTAGTTGAAACTATTGGAAAGGTGTGATTTTTATGTGTGGTATTGTTGGATTTACAGAGTTTCAGCATTCTCTTGCCAATCGCTCTGAAATTTTAACGAATATGGCGACCTCGATTGCTCGTCGTGGTCCAGATGAATACGACTATTTTCATGATGCCAAAATTTCTCTTGCCCATCGTCGTTTAGTTGTCATTGACCCGGAAGGCGGAAAGCAGCCGATGAGTGCTACTTATGAAGGTGTTACTTACACCATTGTCTACAACGGACAGATTTATAATACAAAAGAATTAAGAAACGAATTGCTTGATTTTGGATTTACTTTTTCAACCCATTCAGATACAGAGGTTCTTTTGAAGGCTTTTATCCACTATGGTTATCGCGTGGTTGACCATTTAATTGGAATTTTTGCATTTGCTATTTGGTCAGATAAAAAACAAGAACTTTTCTTGGCTCGCGACCATTTTGGAATTAAGCCATTGTATTATACCGAAAAGAATGGCGAATTTATCTTTGCTTCTGAGGTAAAAGCATTATTCCATTATCCTGCTATTGAACCAGTTATTAACGCAACTGGTATTGGTGAATTATTTGGTGTTGGTCCTGCCCATACACCTGGTATTTCTGCCTTCAAAGATATTTTTGAGTTAAAGCCTGCTCATTTTCTAATTGCTCGAGTAGACCAAGTCTACCAAGAGGAATATTGGAAATTGGAAAGTAAGCCACATACCGACTCGTTTGAAAAGACCTGCGAAACTGTAAAGTATCTATTAGAAGACTCCATCGAAAGACAGTTAGTATCGGATATGCCTCTTTGTACTTTCCTATCGGGAGGTCTTGACTCTAGTATCATAACCCTATATGCCTCAAATTATTACCAAAAACATCATTTAGGCATTCTTCCAACTTATTCAGTCGATTATGTAGATAATGACAAAAACTTCGTAAAAACGGATTTTCAGCCAAATTCAGATAATGAATACATTGCACTTATGCAAGAAAAACTACAAACGAAACACACTCGTATTGTACTCGACACACCAGACCTTGCCGGTTCCTTAGAAGATGCTATGTTGGCTCGAGATTTCCCTGGTATGGCAGATGTGGACTCCTCTCTCCTTTTATTCTGCCGAGCCGTCAAAAAAGAAATGACCGTTGCTTTAACAGGCGAATGTGCGGATGAAATTTTTGCAGGTTATCCATGGTTTTTCCGTGAAGACGCTTTGCACAGTCATACTTTCCCATGGTCGATTGCCTTAAAAGAACGTCAATGCTTGCTAAATCCTGCCATTGCTACTGGTATTCATTTGGAAGACTATGTTAATGCTAGATACCAAGAGAGTTTGGCGAGAGTAAAAATGTTAGATACCGACTCAAGCGAAACTGCTGAAAAAAGAAATATTTCATATTTAACCTTAAATTGGTTTATGCAGACTCTTCTTGACCGTTCCGACCGTATGGCCATGTATGCAGGACTAGAGCTACGAGTTCCTTTCTGTGACCACAGACTTGTCGAATATATGTGGAATGTACCTTGGGATATGAAAGCATACAATGGAAGAGAAAAAGGATTACTACGCCATATTATGAAAGAGGAACTACCAGCAGAAATTGTAGAACGTAAGAAAAGTCCTTACCCAAAGACTTGGAACCCTACCTATCTAGCCGCTGTAAAGAAAATGCTTTCTGAAACGTTGGAAGATAGCAATGCCCCTATTTATGAATTGCTAAACCGCAGTTATATCCGAGAAATTTTAGATACCGAAGGGAAAGCATTTACAAGACCATGGTTTGGTCAGTTAATGACTGGACCTCAACTGATGGCTTATCTTTGCCAAGTAAACATGTGGTTAAAGACTTATCGACCAAAAATTGAGTTATAGATTAAAAAAGAGGTCTTGCTAAAAGACCTTTCAGATTGTTGACAAACTCCAGAAATTTTTTCTGGAGTTTTCATATATATTTTGAAATCGGTAATTTTTTGCAAACTTTTATAATTTGTTATAAAGCATCCCTAGACCACATTTGTATCATATCAAATAGTCTAAATTCGGTGCCGCCCCCCAATGTTAAATATCCATATGAGTCCATATATTTTACGTTTCTAGTTGATTCATAATAATTTATGGCATATCCGAGTCCTATATACTTTGTTCCTCTCTGGTATTCGGTTTCATATTCTACAGTAGAAATCGTTATTAGCGGCTTCGTTCCTTTTTTTGCATGTTTTAATCGCCAACTGTCTATTGTTACAAGAGAGGTGCTTAAAATAAGTAAAATTCCTATTACAACAATTACTTTTTCTGTTATACTATGGCTACAAGTTACTTTCATATTACTACAACTCACCTTCTAATTACTTTTTTAACTAATATAGCACAAAGTTAACCTCTTAGCAAATTTTACATATGCAAATCGAGTAGGGAATATATAATTATTTTATTTATTCCCTCTCACGCCACCACTCGTGCGGTTCTCGCAAGTGGCGGTTCAATTTATATTTCAACATGTACTTTTGCATATTGGTCTGATAGAAATATCAGACTTCAGATTGTTGACAAACCCCACAGAAAAAAATTTCTGGGGTTTTCATATTTTGTGCAGCGTCATAAATAAAAGAAAAGACTGTTTTCAAATTTTACTTTGTCAACAGTCTGAGAGGTCTTGCCAAAAGACCTCTTTTCTAGTACCAATATGCTAATTTCAAAAATGAGTTAATAATTTTAATCTGCTCTTCTAAATCCTCTTTTTTTGCTACTTGATATTTTTTTCCTTTCATTCCTCTTGCTTCGATTGTCCACAAAAATGCTTTTACTCTCGGATATCGATTGATATTTTCTTCTAAATAGCATAGTAAATCTGAAACCTCTTGATAACTTCTGCTTTCTTTTCGCTTTTCTTCTTGGTATTTTATCGTATCTGTTAACAGACCAATTGGTTTTGCAACTTTTACTCGGTAGTTGTCTTCTGTAAAAGAATGAATGTAATTATTATAACTTTCACAAAATATTTTATACATGGTATTTCTCCCTAAATCTAACTAGTTTTCTTTCAAATTCTTCTTTTTTACTTTGTAATAGGTCTTCTCGGTCCATAATTTCTTGTATAATCGTATTTAATTGCTTTCTATCACATTGAGGAATAATTTGTTTCAAATCTTCTTCGTCTTTTTCTGCTAAGCGAATAATCTTACTAATTGCAACATCTTCTTTGGAGAGAATATAAACATGGATATGATGAAAACCCTCTAATTTGATTGCTCTTTCTTGATAACTTGGTGAAAGAATAGTAGAAGCATAGTCTAACATATCATAATCTCTTAATAAGGTAAAAACTCTACCATACTTTGCTGGATAGTCCAGATTAACAAAATCTACATCCATGGTTGCTCTTGTTGTATAATCTCCTAATATACATGCACTTCCACCCAAAATATAAATATCAAATGGTTCTATTTGAAAAAGTTTCGTTACTTCATCCATTTCTTGTAATATGGTTAATAAATTTTCTTTTATCATAAAAACCTACTTTCTTTCCTGCTATTATTATATCGGTTTGCTCATGTTTTAGCAAGAAGTTTTCATCATATTATTTCCTATCCCCGCAGGCCATTGTGTTTTCAGCCATCTTGTGATAAAATACAATGGATTCCTTAATCGGAAGGTTCACATTCAAACCTAGGCAAGAATTTGTGGAGGTGAAAAATGTCATTGTTTCGAATTAGCATACGGCTAGAAAGGGACGGCAAATGGAGTCAGCAGCAGAGCGATTTTAGTGGCTACTTCGTACGAGATAGCAACAACATTATGCAAGGCTATGTCGTCGCACATGATGCCTCTTCTCGTGAGCGTAAGCACTTCATTGCCGGAATTTACGAAAAGGACAAAATCGTTTTCGTGAAAATGATTCCCTACTCTGCCCGCAGCCCGATGTGCTTTGTGCAACCTACTGCTGCTCAAGATGGCTATTGGGATACATTCTTTCCCATTAGTGGCGGTTTCTTTGCCAATCGCACCTTCCAAGGGCACGCCAGTTTCTCCATCGGCGAGCCACCCAAGCACTTATCGGAAGACCAAATTTTCCAGTCGTTCGTAGATTTTCTGGGAGGAAACTTACACACCGCACGACTGATTCAGGCAAAAGAGAAGATCTCGAAGAAACGATTGCTATCGTTTTCGGTCGGGGTCTTCTCTTTTTTCTTTTCTCTGATTGAATTTTCTCTAATTTTGTGATAAAATAGTAATGTTTCAAAGGATTTCTTTGTTACAAACAGATTTGAAGGAGGTTTTGCGCTGTGAAGAAGACCCGAAATCTCCTTGTCCTAGAAACTAGGGCAAGTGAGATGGAGGCTGCTCAGCAGGCCTTGTTGGAACTCCAAGGGGAGTACAAGGCTCTGGTCCCACTTGACGCACAAAAAGCAAACGAAGAAGAAATCCAAAAAGTTTTCGCTTGCAACAAAAGTGTCATTTGTGCCAATCTGGACCCTGAGTTGGCCACCAAGTTTAGCAACCGCATCTCAATCCCAGCATACCTTGTTCCCAACATTACCCGTTCTCCACTCACGATTGATTTGGGCGGGGACATTCGTCGGCAGTTTGCCTTAATTGTCGACATGTACGACCTCGACATCGGCGACCATGTTACCAACGACTCCGGTCTGGTGGAAGAAGCCACCAAGTTCAACTGTGGCTATTGCGGATACTTTGATGGCTCTACCAAAGAAGCCATCAAAACCATCTACAAGAGCCCCAATTTCTTCGTCTTTACGACGATTGGGCAGTTTATCCCCGCTTATTTGCTGATTATCCCGAACGAACACGTGATGTCCATTTCACAACTGGACCGGGCTCGGCAACAGGAATTTCTGGAAATCGTAGAAGATGTCCAGTACATTCTGCGTCTGGCTTTTCATTCCACCAAGTTCCTGATTTGGGAAAACGGAACAGCAGCAGGTGGGCACGGTAAAGCCAAGGACTCGTTGGTCCATGCTCATGTTCACGTCGCCGCCAGCAAGATGACGCCCGAGTCCATTCAAAAGCTCTCCGGCTTCCCTCTGACGAGGGTTCCCTTCGAGGACTTGTCCTCCTATGGGGAAAATTCCTACTTGCTCGTTTGCAGTGATGACTGCTATAGTTGGTGGATTAACGACGACCCTGAATTGTACATTCCGCGTCAGTACATCCGTCAGCTCCTGGCAGAAGAGCATGGGGTTCCCAAGGTTTGGAACTGGAGAACCAATCCGTTCCATGAGAAGCGCATCGAAGCTACAGACTTCATTCACACCATCCTGAATTTGCATTGGGAGAGTCTCCCGAAACGGATCCAGGACCGCACGCAGGACTTTATGTCTGCTTATGACGCATAAACATTCCAAAAAAGAGGAGGCCGCCATCTCGATTGAGATGGTGGCTTTCCCCTTTATTTAGCGTTATATATAATCAAAGGTACTTCCATTTCATTTGGCGTAAATCCACAATGGGTCGCCTTTTTACTTTGTTTCTCTTTTCCAAGGTAGGTTTCAATTTTAATCGCACAATCTCCAATCGCAATTGCGATATAGTTGCCTAGAAAATCGTCCAATCTTGGGTGTTTCTCTCCCTCACCTAGGAATTTCTTTGCTAAGAATTCGTCTTTCGTATAGAGTAGATATTCCCCTTTGAAATGCTTTTCAAAACAGGTTTCAAATTCTTGTTTTTTGTCTTCTTTTACAAAAAAGGAAATACTTCTGGACTCTAGGCTTGGTGGTTTGATTAGACATGCCAGTATATCTTCTAATTCTAAGATAGAAACCGTTTTTGTAATATCTTGGTGACCATGGTCTGCACAAACAAAGACAAGACTATTGGTACCTTGCAGACGTTTGCACATCGCCTCAATTTTCTCCTCTGCTTGGCGAATATATTGCCTCACTTCTTCGGATTGACAGCCAAATTTATGTAATAAAGCGTCTGGATTTTCTTGATACCCTAAGATAAACTTACGGTTTGGATTTTGGCAAAGATCTTCAATTCCTTCACATAAGTAATCTAAATTATCTGCGTTAATATTTCTCTTACTACGTGCTTCGCAAAAAGTTGGATTAACCTCATAGGCTCGTACATCTGGGCTTGCGTTTTCAATTTGGTCATAGATGGTTTGGTATTTCATCCCTTCAAATACATCTTTTCGTGCCTGTGTTATTGGCTCAAATGTGTAGGAATCACATCTACGCATCATTTGGAGTTCTCGTCCGAATTTCCTTAAAATATTGAGACATTGCAATCCAGCCTGTTGCATATGGTGGTTTTCCCGAGTAATACGTAGTCATTGCCGCTGTAGTAGTAGCTGGACAGATTGATGTAATGACTGCTTTTTCATGTTTTCGGAAAAATCCATTTGGACTTGCGTGCTTCAAAATGTGTTCCCCCATTCCATCTAGGATAATTAACACAACATTTTGGTAGTTCTTTTTTAATTCTTCATCTAATTCTGGCAGACCGTTGTATTCCGTTTTTACTTGGTAATGGTGCAGAACAGAATTGATTACATTCAAAATACTATGGTGATAATCTGGATAAACAATCTTGTTTTCTTGCATTTTCTTCTCCCCTTTTCTTTCTTTGCAAATATTGTATCATAAAGCAAGAAAAATACAATCTTTTCTTGTAAAAAAGGGAATACCCCCACACAGCACATTGTTACTGTATGGGGGCTTTTGCTTGGTTACAAGAGATTGCGATTGAGGTACAAGAACATAATCTCGTACACATCCGTGAATGTTCTTCCGCCAATTTCATAGACGGGCACTTTCTTTTCGCCCTGCGATGTCCAGATGGTTCCAGGTTCCTCTTTGCGGTACTTTTCGACCGCATTCCAGTCCCGACTGAACTGACCGAAATGTTCCATAAACTTCTTCATGCCAATCGGGCGCTTTTTGGGCTCGCCATAAATGAGAATGGTGGTTACGTCCCATGGGCCATCCGGGAAAAGGTGTTCCTTGAACAGACGGCAACTTTTGACGCTTCGCAGCGGAATGGTTTCCATACTCCGCTCGTCTGGGTCGATGGGAAGCCGTGCATAACGCTTCATCGCCACAACATCTTTCCGGTCAAACATCTCGATTGCGTTCATTAACAACCGAAGCCGGATGGAATGGTCAGGCAGCAAATGGGTCGTTTCGTCCCAAATGGCCTCCAATGTGGCATACTCGTCGAAATGCTTGTCTTCCTCTTCCTTGAGGTTGATGACGCTATCCAGTCTTTCAAACACAAGCCTTGGTCCACCTGCAATGAAGACTACCAGGATGAGCAGGTACTTGACAGCCTCTAAATCCGAAACATCCTCAGAGCCCGTCTTATTGATTTTCCGGGCAATGTTGTCGATGAGTTCGTGCACTGTTCTGTCATAGCGGTACAGGCTTTCTAGCGTATAGAACTTGTTCTTGATTTCGTTCACGCTGTCCAGCATTTTCAAAGAGGCAACATCCAGTTTTTTCGGTGCCTCCGGTTCGTACCGTTTCGGCATTCCCATGCCAATCGGGTTGCCCGGTATCGGCAGTTTGCTGCCCATACTAAGCGGTGCCAGAAATGGTACCTGCGGTACGGTGACCGGTTTCCGGTTTTTAGCCAGATGGCTTTTGTAGGCCGTTGTGCCAGGGATTAACCCCCAAAATTTCTCCGCGGTTTCGCGTTCCTTTTTGGGAAGTTCCTTGACTAAGCCCTCCAGCCCCTCGATATCAATCTTGAGGTCTGGAATTTTGCCACCTTGGGCGGGTCTTCGGAAACTTTGCAAGTCCCGTCCGAAATCCACTAAGGCATTTCTGTCATAGCGGACTTCCTCTTGTTTCTTTTTTCCCATGCTTTCATTCCTTTCGATACTCTATTTTCGAGTTTCTTCTGCACAGAATTACAGAACCATTATACCATATGTTTACATAAATTAAAAGAGGTAAGTACAAAATTATTACCTCTTTCCTTTATTGATAATCATTCACTTTGATTTCGTCTAAACAGATGTAGTATTTTTTATAGTTTTTTGGGGCTAAATAAACTGGCAAAGTTTTGAGTTGTTTTTCTTCTAGCAAGTCTTGTGGATTATACCAAAGGTTTTCACTGCGGAATAAATAGTATTGTCCGTTTTCGGGGTTTCTCCATCGGCAAGAGATATAGTATGGATGACGACCATTTACGCTATATGCTCGATTTAATGCTATTTCCACAATGTCTGCTCGTACCATTTCTCCTTGTTCCAATAACTCTTTTTGCTTCTTTCCTTTTATAATTGGCGTAATAAAGAAACTGCAACCTACTGCGAAGAATAGCCCCCCCATTCCAATAAACATCCAATGTAGCATATCTAACGCATTGGTATGAATTTGGGCTGGATTTTCTGGGTTATACCAAAGATGGATTGGGGCTCCTTCCACCATTCCACTGGAATATCCATTTATTTTTTGTTCTTGCGTTTTTCCGTTTACTTCATATTGTACAATAACCGCCTCGGAGTCCCTACGATAAATGACTTCTGACACAACGGCATCTGTTTCGACCCATTTTGCTCGTTTTTGGTAAGCATTGATACAAATGACCAGTCCAATGATTAAGAATATGGCTCCAATAAAAGCGAAAATTGCTCCGATTAGTTTCTCGGTTTTGTTCATTGTTCTTCCCCCCTTATCCATCGATTGTTTTACAAACATCAATCCATTTCGTAAAACCAGATGTCTTTTCAAGTTCTGCTATGCTTAAGCGAATTCCGCTATTCGCACTTCCACAAGCAGGATATACATAGGAAAATCTACGCAAGGAATTGTCTAAATATACCGTTACTTCTGGGTTAATACCAAATGGGCAGACGCCTCCTACGCCATGCCCTATTTTCTCCTCTACTTCTACAAATGGTATCATAGTGGCTTTGGTATGAAATTCTACTTTGTATTTTGCGTTATCGATTTTTTGATCGCCTGCTGTTACAATTAAAATTGGTTTATTTTCTACATAAAACGACAAGGTTTTGGCAATTTCTTTTTCTTGACAATCGAGTGCAATTGCTGCTTCTTTTACGGTTGCAGAGGATTGCTTTGTTACTTGAATGCGATCTACTAAACCATATTGTTTCAAATGTTGTTCTACTTTTTCGAATGACATTTCTTTTTCCCTCTTTCTCTTCTATCATATCACAATAGGCAAGTAATGTTCAACCAATTACTTGCCTATTTTATCAAATATTTACAAAAAACGACATTTTATTTTGAAACGCGAATACTACCTGAGGTTGTTCTTGCTTTTAATTCTACTTCTGCTTTGCGGTTATTGTCCTCAATTTTGATTGAACCAGAGGTTGCGTGTGCGTCGGTGAAGAAATCATTTTTCTTTTTCAAATGGATACTTCCAGATTTTGCACTCATTTCTGAATTTTCTTTTAAGATACATTCTTCTACTTTAATTCCGCCAGAAGTGGTAGATAAATTGCAATACCCATCTATCTTTTCTACTGCAATACTACCGGATGTTGTTCTAGCGGTTAGTCTTTGGACTTCTTGTACTTGGATTCTCCCAGAAGTAGTTCTTGCTGTAATTTCTGTTCCATTTTCCATTCGGATACTACCAGAACTGCTTTCTAGTTTTCCTGTTTCTACATTTCCACAACGAATACTACCAGAGGTTACAGTTAGGTTGCCTTCTTTTAGGTTGCCTGTTTCAATTCCTCCTGATGTATTTTTAATTTCTGCAGTTTGGAAATTGCCTGCTGTAATTTTGCCAGAGGAAGATTGTGCTGTTAGATTTCCTCCATTGCCAAGACGAATACTGCCAGAGGTAGATTTCACTTGCAATGTTCCTGCTGTTCCATCTGGAACGCGGATACTTCCACTTGTAGTTTCTAAGGTATAGTCTTTTGCACTTCCTTTTGGCACTTCTACAATAATTTTTTCATCACACCATGCACAGAAAAGAAATAGATGAAAAACAGGCGGTTTTTCAATGGTAAGATAGCCATCTCCTTGATTTGCCTTGATTACTTCGTCTTTCATGCCATATGCTGTTACTTTTATATTTGCTGTATCGCTTTCGATTACTTCAATTTTTGAAGATTGTGCCTTCACTTCAATTTTTTGAATTTCACCTGCCGGATATTCTTGTTCAAATAGTTTGGTCGTTTGATAACCAATTGCTAAAATGCTCACATTCATTCCCCTTTCTTGTTGGATAATACCGATTACCATAACACTTGCTAAACCAATCGCTAAAATGGCTAGCACTATGATGAAAGCAATTTTTATACCTGTTTTCATTTTCTTTCCCTCCTAATATCTAAGATTAGTTTTATCATTAGCTCTACTGCAATAAAGATAATCCATAAGATCCAAGTAATATGCCATGCGCTGGTAGCAAAACTAATAATTAAATAAATACATAGGAAAATAGCAGCGACTAACTCTAAAATTCCCATTTCCACTTTGCTTAATTTTGTTTTCTTTTCTTCTGTTGGCTCTTGGGTTTCCACTTTCTTGGTTTTCTTTTTTGGGTTTGCTAGGAAAAAATAGATTAAGAGAGCTGTGGCAATCGCCCAGATGGAACTTGCCATCAGTACACTTTGTGTATCGTCATACTGTAAACTTTCTACCATATATGGAATACTAAATGCTCCCATACAATAAAGGAAAATGCTAACGCTGACAACGAATGCCTTTTTCTTGTTTCGCTTTTTCTCCTCTATTTCTGCCAAATTTCCACTTTCTTTGACTTCTCCCGTTTCGCCATACACTAATTCATTTGGCGTTATCCCAAAAGTTTCACATAAGATAGCAATTTTGCTAAATTCTGGTGTACTTTGGTCTGTTTCCCATTTGGAAATGGTTTGTCTCGTAACCCCTACTTTTTCTGCTAAGGTATCTTGGGATAAATTCACATTTTTACGATATTGATATAACCTTTCGCCTAATGTCATTGCTTTTCTCCTTTCTTTTTTGTTTCTATTGTACTGTTTTTTCTCGTTGCATACTATCAATTTTCCTTGGAACTTCCGCAACAAAACTTAACAATTCCTCTATTTTTCTTTATTATATCTGTTTTTCAAAGAAATTGCCAGAAAAAAAGCAGATTGTTTTATCTGCTTTTCGTGTTTAATGAACTACCATAATATCTTCTGTTGTTTCATTTTGGATGGTAAAGTCCACCCAGAAGTATTTCGAATTTCCGTCCTCCATTACCAATCGATAGGTTCCTGCTGGTAATGCCCCATATTTTTCAGTCCAATCAATCGTTTTTTCCGATACTTCGCTCTGCACTTTCTCCATTTTTAATGCTATACTAGGTTTTCCTTTTTCTTGTAGTTTTTCCCATGCCCCAGTTTCATTCTTCTTTTCGATGGTATAGTAATCTATTCTCCAAGCCCTACTTAAATCTCTTTTGTCTGTTATTACAAAAGTAGCACTCGTTTTGGTTAATGTTCCTTCTTTTATTTTCATGGAAACATCTGTTGCTTGCTTTTGTTCGATTGGTAGGTCTGCTATACTTGAAATCGTATCTTCAGCAATTTCAAATTCTACTACATAATATTGCTTTTTTCCTGTTTTATTTTCTTCTCTCTCCTCAACATATCGATAAGTACCTTTTTCTAGTTCGTCAGACCATTTTACTTCTTTTGTAGTTGTTTGCGTGTTTCCTTTTGAAGCACTATGATAACTGCGTTCTATGAACTCTGGTTGCATTATTTTTCTTTTCAACATTTCCCAATTTCCAAGATAATTTTTCTTTTCTATCCAATAGCCATTACTATACCAAATAGCCTCAGAATTTCGTTTGTCTGTTATTTCAAGGGTAGCACTTGTTCTCGTCAATGTACCTTCTTTTATTTTAGCAGAAATATCTGTTGCTTTTTCCGCCTTTTCTTCTTTTGGAACCGTATCGTCGATTACAAATTCTACATAGTTATATTGTGAACCATTACAGTATCTTACATATCGATACTCCCCATTTGGTAGTTCTCCATAACGATTTTTCCAAATCACTTTTGCTGTAAGGGTATTTTGCTCTCTGTCTGGAATAAGTCCACCTTCAAAGCCATCCTCTGGTTCTCTCCCAACACCTGGTAGTTGTGGATATGCAGTCCATACTCCTTCTTTTTTGTATTCAATCCAGTAAAGGTTTTCAAATAAGCCGGGATACGTGTATGAAGTTTCATTATCCTCCAGTACTTGGGAGAAAAAAGACACGATTTCACTTTGTAGTACAATCGACATTTCTGTTCTTCTTATCGTTTCTTTTTGTACTGTTAAGGAAAGTTTTTCAACTTTCTCATATTGTCTATTATTTCGACTCTGGATTGTACTATCAACAATGGTAAAATCACTTGCTAATTTTACTTTTTTGCCATCTATTTCAAGCCATTTCACATAACGATATTCTCCATTTGGTAGCGTTTCATAACGGTTTGACCAATCTACCCATTCTTCTTCCTCATAGTATTGCTTTTGTCTGATCTTTCCTTCTTCTTGTTTTG
>CANSOY010000014.1 GCA_947648765.1 uncultured Clostridium sp. | reverse complement strand
CACATGAGATTTTTCCACAATCGAATTTTTTAGCATATCTTTTCGGTTACGGATAAATAGCACTTCTGACCATGGAATGACATATCTTTCATGATTAGCGAGTCCCTGTGTTACCTCGTGTCCATCAAAGCCTTGCCCGACTAATTCGATTAGAATACTGCTTCCCATATTGAACAGCACATTAAATCCACCTTCATCTTCATATCTTGGTGGCACCTCAACGGTTTCCTTGAGTGGCAATAGCAGGACTACTCCATTTTCACTTTGCGTATTCACTTTTTCCAATAATTCTGGAATTCCACTGGTAAAACCATTGGTACCAGCTATGGCATTTTTTCTGGATGCCCCAATGGGATAGTCTACACGGTTTGGAACAAAATCTCCAAATTTATCTTTGATGGCATTCCATTCGTCCAAATTGCTGACCATATCGATACTTTGGAACGGACTTAGTTTTGGTAAATATTTTTGAAGCAAAACAATTCCTTTTGCTTTTCCATATTGCATCAAGTCTTTCATAAAATATCCTTCCTTTTTAGTCGCAAAAGACAAGCCCCTTTTCGAGAACTTGTCTTTCGTATGCTATAAATTCTTTAGTCTTTCTTCTACACTTGCAAGCATTTCTTGGTATTTTTCTAGTTTTTTCTTTTCTTCTTCAATTTTCTCCTGTGGTGCTTTTGCGACAAAGCCTGGATTAGCAAGCATTTTGGTTGCTCGTTCTACTTCTGCCGTTAATTTTGTTTGTTCGGTTTGTAGTCTTTGCTTTTCTTCTGCTAAGTCTACTAAATCTTCAAATGGCAAGAATACTTTTCGTCCTTGTGCTACGATAGAAACTGCATTTTTCGGAATATTCTCCTCATTTTCTTGGCAAATAATTTCACTACCAAAGGCTAATTTTTTCAAGAATTCTTTGCAACTTAGGATTTCTTCTTTTCCTTCGGTTGTTACAAAAATTAACTTTGCTTTTTTCGATGGATGAACATTCATATTGGCACGAACATTACGAATTTGTGTTATCATTTCTTTTAGATTTTCAATAATCTCCTCTGCCTTTGCATTTTCTATTTGCTTGTTTTCCAACGGCCAATCCGAAATCATGAGTTCGGTTCCGTTTGTTACCAAACAGCTATAGATTTCAGAAGAAACAAATGGCATAAATGGATGTAATAGTTTCAAAGATGTGGTTAATACTTCATTTAGCACATAGCAAACCTTTACTTTTTCGTCTTTTTCCTCGCTATATAGTCTGGTCTTTGCCATTTCAATATACCAATCACAAAATTCGTTCCAGATAAATCCATAGATATTGTCTAATGCAATTCCTAAGTCATAATCTTCTATGTTTTGGGTTACATTTCCAACTAATTTGTTTAATTTACTTAAAATCCATTTATCTTCTAAGCGTAAGTCTTTCTTTTCTTTTTGAGAAAAGTTCTTAATTTCTTCTGCTTCTACCATGTTGCTGGTTACAAATCTTGCAGCATTCCAAATTTTATTGGCAAAGTTTGCGGCTTGGTCTAATTTTTCTGGCATATATTTAATATCATTGCCCATGGTTGTTCCAGAAACCAAAGAGAAACGCAAAGCATCTGCTCCATATTCTTCTACTACTTCCAGTGGATCTACTCCATTACCTAAGGTCTTGGACATTTTTCTTCCTTGGCTATCTCGTACAATCCCATGAATTAAAACATCTTGGAAAGGCTTTTCTTTCATGAGGTATAGGCTGGAAGTAATCATACGAGAAACCCAGAAAGTAATAATATCATAGGCTGTAACAAGGACATTAGTTGGGAAGAAAGTTTGTAGGTCTTCTGCTGTTTTATCTGGCCAGCCCAAGGTTGAAAATGGCCATAAAGCAGAACTAAACCAAGTATCTAAGGTGTCTTCATCTCGTTTAATATTGGTAGAGCCACATTTCTCACATACTTTTGCATCTTCCTTGGTTACGGTAATGTGGTCACAATCTTGGCAATAATAGGCTGGAATACGGTGTCCCCACCATAACTGTCTTGAAATACACCAATCTCGAATGTTTTCTGTCCAGTTGAAATAGGTTTTCTCATATTTTTTCGGAATAAATTTTACGATTTCGTCTTTTACCACTTGAATAGCAGGTTCTGTTAATTCTTTCATACGAACAAACCACTGCTCGGAAATTCTTGGTTCAATCGTTGTTTTGCAACGCTCACATTTTGCTACACTATGGGTATAGTCCTCAATTTTTACCAAGGCACCTAGTTCTTCTAATCTCTTTACAATAATTGGTCTTGCATCTATTGCTGTCATACCAGCAACTTCTGGCATTAAGTCTTTCATAATGGCACGGTCATCAAATACTTCTACTACCTCTAAGTTATGGTCTAGTCCTGCTTGGTAGTCATTTGGGTCATGGGCTGGAGTTACCTTAACACAACCTGTTCCGAATTCTTTTTCAACGAATTTATCTGCAATGACTGGAATTTCTTTGTTCATAATTGGTAAAATGAGTTTCTTTCCAATTAAATCTTGGTAACGTTCGTCATCTGGATGAACTGCAACAGCAGTATCTCCTAGCATCGTTTCTGGTCTTGTGGTAGCCACAATCACATAACGGTCTGTATCTTTTACTTGGTAACGCAAATGCCATAAATGGGAAGCCTCTTCCTTGTATTCTACTTCTGCGTCGGAAATAGCGGTATGGCAATTTGGACACCAGTTTACCATACGTTCTCCTTTATAGATTTTGCCATCTTTATATAATCTTACAAATTGCTCTAAAACAGCGTCAGACATTCCATCGTCTAAGGTAAAACGACGACGTTCCCAATCACAAGAACAACCAATTTTTCGTTGTTGTTTTTGGATGGTATCTCCATATAGGTTGGTCCAAGCCCAAGTTTCTTCTAGAAATTTCTCTCTTCCTACATCTTGCTTGGTTTTTCCCTCTGCTTTTAATTTTTGTACGACTTTCATTTCGGTTGAAATAGAGGCATGGTCTGACCCTGGAAGCCATAGTGTGTTATATCCTTGCATACGCTTGAAACGGATGAGAATATCTTGTATGGTTCCATCTAAAGCGTGCCCCATATGTAGTTTTCCTGTTACATTTGGTGGTGGCATCATAATGCAATAACTTTCTTTCGTCTTGTCCATACTCGGTTTGAAATACCCTTTTTTCTCCCACTCTTCATACAATGTATCTTCAAATTCTTTTGGGTTGTACTTATCTTTCAATGTTTTCATTCATTTTCCTCCTTTTCATACAAAAAAAACGCTCTACCCCTCTTGTAAGGGCGAGCGTATTTATCTCACGGTACCACCTTATTTTTCTTGAGAACCTTTCTCAAAAAATCTCGATTACTCTTTAACGGAAGTAATCCGAATTTACTTACTTATTTTTCAGCAAATCAACTCCAAAGCTACCTTCTGTTTTCCTTACTAGAAAGAAGATTACAGCTATTTCTTCTTTTCTCTGGCTAGTGGTAAAACATACTCCTCTTTTTCTTCGTTTTTCTTTTCTTGGCTTCTATCTTAACATAAATTTGGTGTCTTGTAAAGATGCTAACTGTAAGTTTATGCTACTTTTTCCGTATAATTGATAACAGTTATTTCTGTAATTGCATTTCTTACTGAATTTACTAATTCTTCTAATTTTTTAGCCACTTCATTACTATATGAGACCTCTCCGCATTGCCTGCAAACTTGCGAAGGTACATTTTTTATAATGATAATACACTGGTCTAATTCAACCATAAATGTTGTGTTCTTGTTTTCTAATTCTCCTTTACACATAAAACAAGTCATATTATTTTTTCTCCCTTCTAGTCTTTAAATCATTCTCCCAACTTACATTATCTGGATAGTATGCTGTAATAATCCAAAGTTCACTTTCGTTCATTCCACATACAATATGTAAGACCTTATTTTCTATGTTTATTCCATACACTAAACAACTCGCATATGGATAGTCGTTCTCATATTCTTCAATTATTTCTCCATTTAGAATAGCACTTTGAATATCTTCTTGTGTTATATTTCTTTGAAATAATCTAATAATTGCATGATTTGTCCATCGAATTTTATCTTCTCTAACAAGTTGTTTTATCTTTTCAATTTCTAGTTTTTCCATATAAGCCTTCTTTCATTCCTAATCTATATTATCACATTTTCAACTAATTTTCCACTTTTACTCAATTAGTCCTTTTTCAATGCAAAATGGAATAATCTTATGTTTTAAGGTATTGGACAAGATGGCTTCATCGTCGTCTTTTCCAAACCAATAAAAACTTTCAATTTCCTTTGATGTGGTAAGTTCTCCTTCTAATGCTTCTGGATATTGGAAAATGTGCATATGAATTTTCAAATTCGGGTCGCTCGTTGCAATCTCTTCAAAATCCATCACAAATTCTAGTTTTTCCTCGTCAAAGATTGCTTTTTCTCCTAATTCCTCATGGCATTCACGGATTGCCGCTTCTCGAATGCTTTCTCCTTGTTCCACACTTCCACCTATCATTTGAAAGGTTGGTCTTTTGCGTGGTTTATCAATTAAGAGTTTTCCATCTTTGAAAAACATCGTTCCTACTACTTTTTTACTCGTTTCTTTTTGTGCTATTCTTGCTTGAATTTTTTCTACTTTATCCATTCGGTCCATATTTAAGTATTCTTGCATTTCTTGTTCTAGGGTTAATACTGGTAAAGCCATTGTATCTTGCATAACATAATGGATTTCGTTTTCTTGGTTTGGTTTTGACCATTCTCCATTTTTCATACGATAGCGAAACTCGCCCATTACTTCTACATTTACCCCATCTATTTCATAAATCCCAAAATAGGATTGGTATTTGTCCGTTGCTGAAAACGCACTCGGTTGTATTACATACTCTTTTAACACTTGGTCGATTTTCTTGGCATTTTCTGCATTCGTGATAATGTCAATATCTTTTTTTACTGGTACAGCAACTCCTTGCAAACGAAGGGAAGTGCTTCCAGATAAGACCCAAAAGCATTGATTTTCCTTGAAAATTTGATAAATCTTTTGTACTACTGTATCAATTTCTTGTTCTTCGTTCATCTCATATTCCTTCTTTCAATTTGCAATAGGCTTCTTGTATTTCTGTTTCAAAATTAGTTCCTTTGGCAAGGTTCAAGTACCATGCTAACGTTTCTTTTTCATACTTGATTTGGAATAACTTAGAGGCTAATGTTGCTTCTTGTAAATTGTGCAGACGGTCTGCTAGTTTGACTGCTTTTGCCATCGGATTTTTTGCTATTCTTGCAATATATTCTTCCATTCGATAACCTTTTTCTTTGGTTACCAATTTTACTGCCTCTAAGACTTGCGGATTTGTTAATGCCAAAATTTCCTTTTCCGTTGCGTCTGTATCTTCGAGTAAATCATGGCAAAGACCTGCTGCTTGGCAATCTTCCGAATATCCCTTTTGTGCTAATAATTCTTGCACAGCAAAAGGATGCAAGTAATATGGCGTACCTTGCTTTCTGGTTTGTCCTGCGTGCTTTTCTTTCACATATTCTTTTACTTGGCTGAGATCCATTCTCATTTCTCCCTAGTTTGTATATTTTTCTACAACCGCAATCACTCTTCTAGTTAGTTCGTTATAGAAAGCGGCAACCTCTTGGTTGTCTGTATTTCCAAATATGGTAATCGTATCTTTTCCAAGTTGGTCCCAAGTAACAGCAAGCATTTTTTGTCTTCCACTTTTTGTACTTGCTGGTTGCAATCCTTTACACTGCATAAGTGGCTTTTGAGCAGATGTAATTAACTTTTCTACATCTTTTGCAAATTCTGCACTTTGTGCTCTTTTTCCGTTATATAACACAGTGCCACCTGCAATTTGAACGGATACTTCGTTTCTTTGTGTTACATCTGGTGTTACATTGTACTCGTGTAAAATTAGGTTCATATCTTGCTCCTTCTGTTTCAAAAAACTCCAAATATATGTCGATACATTTGGAGTTTGAAACTTATCTTAAATTGATTGTTTTTTCTAACATTTTTCTATGATTTTCAAATAGATTGACTTTGTCCAAATCTTGCTCTAGTATCCAAATACAGGAATGTTCTTTTTGTTCTTCTGCCTGTATTTCCTGTTTTTGCAAAGAATTTAACTCAACCAAATACGGATAATATACCGCTTCTCGATTTTGGTTCTTATGTTCCACAAAAAATCTAGAAAGATTGACACAATCTACTTTGGTGATTTGCTTGAAATCACAATAACCAGTTTCTTCTTGGACTTCTCTTTTAACTGCATTTATCAGTTCTTCTCCATCGTTAATTCCGCCAGTAACAAGAGATTTTTCATAAGCCACCTCATTCCACGAAAGAAATAAATATTGATTTTGGTATTTTACAATCGCTGCAATGTTATTTCTTCTCACAAAAGGAAGATTTTCTTTGGGAGCATATGCTCCTTTTTCTGTATAGCAAAATGCGATTTTTTCTTCCATACAGAAGCCATCCTTTCAGGTTCGTGTTTTGGTTTGTTTGGCAGAACAACCTTACCCAAAAATGAACATTTGCTATTTTATAGGAGGTTTTGCCATCAACTATCAAGTATAAATTTCAAATTCTTTGATAACCATTTATATTAAAGCATACTTTTTTCTTATTTTCAAGAGTTTTTTACAATTTGAAACGAGGTTTAATTTTGGTTTAACTTGTATCTCAGAATATAAAGAATATTATCCTTGATATAAAGTTCTCCCAGAATTGAACCTCGTTCTTGATATTTTGATATAAATATAAATTTAGAAAAATTGTTATAACCTTACTAATGCTGTAATTCCATATAATATTATACTAAGCAAAATAGTCAAAAAAATCCCAATTCCAATCGCTTGTCCTATCTGTTGTTCTGACAAAACTATTTTTTCATTACTTGTATGTGTGTAATTATTAGCATTTGTACTAATATTTGTATTTGTACTGATATTTGTATTTTTATACTTTTGATAGTATATATTATTTATTCCTAATTTTTCTAGCATTTCTATATATTTTTCGTTGTTTGGATGTTTCATTACTTCATCATAACAAACTTTTCCAATCATATTTTCACCATGGATAAATTTAATCAGTTTTAAGTACTCATCTACATCATTCCATATATATTTTATTATTTCAAAATGAACCTCTGGCAAAAGTGGTGCTATTTGTAGTACATCGATTATTTGTTCTTTTTTTATGTTATTATCTTGAATTCTTCCTAAGTTTCTCAAAATAGTTTCTGCTTTTTCCTTTTGCAAATAGTCCTTGACTTTATAGTCTAATTTATTCTCTGAAATCAAGACACTTACGCAATAATCAAACATTTTCTCAATAGTTTCTATTCCGTACCCTTCGACCGTTTTATAAATAGTTTGTTGCATTTCTATAAAGTCGTCCTTTAATTCTCTTTGAAAAAAAGAATCGGCCTTTTGCATAGTGCTATTATAGGCTTTTTCCCTCTTTTTCTCTGCTTTATAAGACTCCCATTCATTAAATACATCGTTCACCAATATATCCCACGAACTGGTAGAAATAACACCTAAATAATACTCATCAACATTATTGGCTGCCGTATTGGCCGCTTGTCTTTTTTTATCTTCTATGTTTCTATGAAGTGCTTTTATATGTTCCATATATAAATCCAAGTAATCATAACATTCCATTGTAGGTCTACTACAATTTGCAACGATTTCTTCCCTCGATTTATTAAATACTTGGAAATTTGCAAATACATCTAACACTCTATTCTCTAAAATCTGATATTCGTTTTGCATAAACTTCCACATATTACCAAGATATTCTCCAAATGCTTGTATTGTTTCTATCGAATAGTTCATTGAGCAATATCTTTTTTTGTATTCTTCAATCCACTCACTTTTTTTATCATAAAGTTCTAAACACTTTGAGAAACCTTCTTCAAAACATACTTGATGTCCTAGTATATTAAATATTTCCATATTCTTCTCCTCTTCTTATAATCTTCACTTACATATTAAATGATTTTATAAAATCTGTAAAGCCTAATTTGTATGCAAATTCACTTTCGTAACTAGTCAACAAATTTTTAGTATCTATTATTCTTTCCAGTTTATTTCTTTGTTCCTCATTAAGTTGGTTATACAATTCGTTATATTCATTAGCATATTGTTCGCTATCTGTTTTCCATTTATCAGTTCTTCTCAACTTATAATAACCTTTATTTATTCTTTCTGTAATAAATTCTTCAAAATCTTCATTCATATTTTCCCTCCGTATCCAAATACTATTCCTATATAGGATAGTATACAACAGGATAAATGTCAATATGTATATTTTCTGTTAAAATTAAGACTATTAAAGAGGTGCAAAAATGGATAGTGGTATATTTAACTTGAAGAATTATGGAAAAGTTGAATTTAATATACGAAAAATAATGAAGGAAAAAAATATCACAAGAAATAAACTTTCTGTACTCACAGGAGCAACATATAATGTAATCAATCGATATTATAACAATGATATAACTCGATTAGACTTAGATGTCCTTGCAAGAATGTGTTATGTTTTAGATTGTCAAATCTCTGATATAATCGAATATAAAAAGTAAAGTTTATAATTAACTCTTTTCTCCTTTGGTAAAATAGTAAAATTTAGTAGTAAAATTAGTTTTATTTTACTCTTATCCTTTGGGAATTTATGGGAATTATAAAAATTCGCTTGAAAATATATTGGTTGTCATTTGCAATTCCTTAATTCCTATATTCTCGAAAATTTAATCAAAAAAATGATTGAATAAGAAAACATTTTTTCAAAGTTTTTTATTCAATCATTTAAGAATTAAGGAATTATAATATTTTATATTTATAATCATTAGTGCATCCTATTGTTACCCTATCTTTTACTATATTCTTTGGTATTAGTCTGTTAAATCTTATCAATAAAGTTCTTCTATTTATATCCTTTATTTCTTTCAAGTCTTCGATACCCCTAAATTTTTGGTATTCTTTTACTACATCTTCATAAGTTTTTCCGTCTATCCAACAACTAAATTTTTCTAAGTCTCCTTCTCGTTCTATTAGATATTTGTAAAACGCAAGAACTGAGTCTTGATTTTCTTCTTCAAAATCTTTAATCAATTCCTTTTGCCTATCCAATATAGTAAGTTTGCCTTTTTTATAGGCTTCTCGAAATGCCATAATTGCCTTTGTCATTATATATCTTAACGCATTGTTGTTTCTTTCACTTTCACTAAGTTTTTGACTTTTTCCTAATAATTTATTCGTTAAGTCATAGTCAATTCTTTCTTTTTCCAATTGCATTTCAAATGGTATAAATGCTAGCCTACGCAACATTCCACCCGTTGTATCCATAATTCTTGGAATTTGATTGCAACACACAACAAATTGGCTATTGGGTTTCCACTCGATAGGGTCAATATTTTTCCTATCAATCTCTATTGAACTTCCATCAATAATGCTTTTCAAGAGCCCAGTTTCTTTTAATGTTGTTACTCCTACATCATCAGTTACATTTGCAATTCCCTTATATGCTCGGCTCAATCCAAATCTATCATTTATATTAAGTATATTTGTACTTGTAAGCAAATTTCCCATAATTGCCTTCATTACTTTTACTAATACAGATTTACCATTAGCACCACTACCATACCAAATAAATAACATTCCAAATGGATTTTCTGGTGCTAACATACAACCTAGACATTCACAAATTACGGTTTCTATTAGTGGGTCATTACAACTAATGTCTTCTAAAAATCTTCTTCCAATTCCTTTGTAATTTTCTAATTCTTCTGTTTCCATAATTTTATATGGATATATAATGTCTGTTACAATTGTTCTTGTAATGTCCTTAGTTTCATTTTTCCACATCGAAACCAATTTATTTCCACATATTATATATTCATTATTTCTAGTACAACTATATTGGTTATAATGGTTCAATTGAATTTCCATTTGACCTATCACCTCTTTCATTCTTGCTTTTGTTATATTTTGCTCTGCATATTTTTCTTGTATATAACAAAAAATACTGTTTTCGTTGCTAGAATAATGCCCCAATTCTTCGTCAAAGAAAATTAGCATTCCATTATAAATTTTACAGTCAAAATGTTCAATTACATCTTTTGCCATATTCAGCAAAGACATTTTATCTTCACCTAATTCAAGATTGTCCCATTCTTCCTGTCTGATTGCTGTGTTCAATTCTTCTTCGTCTAATGGTTGAGTTAACACATATTCATTGATGATATGTGCCATTTCTACATATTCTTCATAACTAAATCCTTGCTTCTTCGCCTTAATCATAAGTTCACTATGAAATAAGTCATTCCTATTTCCAGTTTGGTCTTCTGTTAAGTCAAATTGGTCTTTCTTTTTCTGAATATGATATAACCATTTAGGAGCATAATCAAGTTCTTCTTCTTTACTCGCTCCATTCAAAAATTCTTCCTTTCGTACTTTGCCATTTACTTTAATTGCTTGGTATGCAGTTTTTCCATTCTCTTGTGTTCCTACTCCCTTAATGTCACATTGTAATCCAATCCAGTTATATTCTTTATTTCTGTTCTTTACTTTGTTCATCGAAGTTCTGAACATAAAATGGACTCCTCTTGTTGTCGTCATTTTTTTGCATTTTAGTTTGGAACTCTCTATAATTTTAGATATAATACCCACATAAGGTTGCTCATCAAAGTCGAATACAACATATCCGACTTCAATCAGTTTACCAAAATCTTCATAGAAATCAGGAGCAGTAACCTGCTCCTCTGTGTATATTCCTTTGTCCAATCTTACTTTTCCTTTTGTTTTTACAAATTTTCCTTTCATTTTTCTTCTTCTCCTTTTTCCTCAAATTCTTCCTCTTCTTTTATTGGTTGAGAATTTTTTGTAGCAAACTCTTGCACATCTTTTGCGTCTATATAAGAAGCAAGTTCACTTATAATCTTTTTAGGAAATTTCATAATTATCCCCCTCTCTAAGTTGAATTTGTCGTTCCATTCGCTTCTTCCAATAGCGTTCTTGAGCCTTTTTAACCTTTTCTGGATTTCTTTTTTGCCATTGACGGTGGTATGCATTTTTTATTTCTCTTACCAAGTCTTTTTTGTTGTCATTTTCCATGTTTCAAACCTCTCTTTCCATTGTAAAAACTTAATTTCAGCATATTTACATTGTTGAAAATAAGTCTTATAATAAAGATAAAAATGAAAATAATTTCCAAATTTTGTGCACAAAGGATTATCATTATTTTCAAAAAAATAATATCAAAATTTTCTTTGTTATTTGCCGAATTTCCAAAATTGGAAAACAAACCACCAAGCGAAAAAATTTCCAATTTTGGAAATTCCGCCATATAAAAAAATTTGCGTAGTAAAATTCCAGTAAAAAAAGGAGGTAAAAAAATGAAACAGAAAAAAGATTGTTTTCATTTAGAACAATCTACCGAAAGGTTCATAGAAAAAGAACAAAAATCAGACAAAAGAAAAGCACTAGCATTTCAGAATACCGGAGGATGTCGTTTACAATATCAATTTGCTACAAACCTTGATAAGGTTTGTGAAAAGCAAAAAATTAAGGGCGAAAAAATACCCAAAATATTAGATATCTCTTGTTCAGATTTATCTGAATATAGAAATGGAAAAAAGGGTATTACTTTGCAAAAGTTAGAGGAGCTTTCAAAAAAGTTAAATGTTTCACCATATTTTTTATTAGGAGTTACAGATAACCCAAAGTCAATGGACCCTCTTGAAAGCAATTGTATTTTGGGATTGTCTTTGGATGCAAGATATTCATTAGTACAATTATATTGTAGTTCCAAAGATTACAATGAAGAAATCCCAGTTGAATTTGTAGATGAAGAAACAGGAGAATTAGATATTAACGTTCTGCCAACAGGTATCTACAAGAAAAATTTTGAAATATTTAGTTCGTTTATATCTAATTTATCGAAATTTCGCATATTTTTTGATTACATAAAAAAATATGTTAATATTAAACAAAAGATAAATAAGTGTAAAAACAATTCAGATACAGCTCAAATAAAGAGCCTAGAAGATAATTTGTCTAACATCAAAAAAGTGTTAGCGGAAAGTGTTTTTGAAAATTTAGACATGGTTGCAAGCAACCACAAAAAGGAAAGGAGATAAGAATATGAATGTCGTTATTTATGCGAGATATAGCTCGCACAATCAAAACGAACAGTCCATAGAAGGACAAATACAAGTATGTATGGAATTTGCTGAAAGAAATGGTTACAATGTTATAGGTCTTTACAAGGATGAAGCAAAAAGTGGGACGAGTGATAATCGTCCCCAATTCCAGAAAATGATTGCTGATAGTGCCTCAGGAGCCTTTGAAGGTATTTTGGTCTATCAATTAGATAGATTTGCAAGAAATCGATACGATTCAGCAACGAATAAGGCAAAATTAAAGAAAAATGGTGTAAAAGTATTATCAGCAAGAGAAAATATTTCGGATGATGCCTCTGGAATTTTAATGGAGAGTGTCCTTGAAGGAATGGCAGAATACTATTCCCAAGAACTTAGCCAAAAGGTAAAAAGAGGTATGAGTATAAATGCTGAAAAATTCTTTTACAATGGGGGAAATATCCCATTTGGTCTAACATTAAAAGATGTTCCAATTCCTATTGGTGCAAATGGTAAAATGGTAGTCAAAAAACAATTTGATATAGACCCAGTCAAGGCTCCAATTGTTCAAAAAATATTTGATATGTATGTTCAAGGACATACAATGGCAGATATAATTCGATACTTAAATGAACGAAATATCAAAACTTCTTTTGGTAAGCCATTCAATAAAAATAGTATTAGAGCAATTATCCTAAACAAAAAATATACTGGTGTATATTCATATAATGGTAAGGAAACTCCCAACATTATTCCTAGGATTGTTACTGATGAAGTTTTTTATGCTGCCCAAGAAAAGTTGCTAAAGAATAAGGAAGCCCCAGCAAGAGCCAGAGCAAAAACAGAATATCTACTAACAACAAAGTTATTTTGCGGTGCTTGTCAAGAAATGATGATTGGTGTTAGCGGAACATCTCAATCAGGAAGTCTATACACATATTATGGTTGCAAGGGGAACCAACATCATAAATGTACAAGAAAAAACATTAGTAGAGATTACATTGAAAATCTTGTCATAAACAAAGCAAAAGAACTTTTGACATCCGAAAATATAAATGCAATTGCACACGCCGTATATAAGACAGTATGTCAGACGCAAGATAATACAAGGTTAAAACAACTGCAAAGAGACTTCATAAATCTTGAAAAGCAAAAGGCAAATTTATTTGCTAGTTTGAAAATCTGTAATATTGATAGTGTCAAGAAATCAATCTTTGAAGAAATCGCCAATGTAGAGAAACAAAAACTCGATATTGATGCACAAATAAAACTTGAAGAACATAGTATCGTCCATATTACAGAAAAAGAAATTAAAGCATTTTTACGAAGTTTGAAAACCAATGATTACACAGATATTAAATACAAAAGAATGTTAATAAATGTACTAATCAACAGGGTATACTGGTATGAAAAAAATATAATAATTGTATTCAATATACAAAATAATAGCGGGGATATGGTGAAAGCCAATATCCCCACTATTAGTGAAATTGAAAAATCCCTTAAAAGAACTGAAATTTGTTCATTTAAGGGAAGTATGGCAGGGGTACTAAGACTCGAACTCAGACTTGTGGTTTTGGAGACCATCGTGCTAACCATTGACACTATACCCCTATATTCTTTAATCAACATCTATGTTAGCATATTCTATTCTATTTTTCAATACAAAATTGAAATTTCGTCTTGTTTTTTCGTGCTAGATACGGTATATTATTACCTTGAGGACTGTCGCATAAGGAGTTTTTATGCTACATTCATTTTATCAAACCTTTTTATATCTTATGATACTTGTTACTTTTTTTATTGTATTTTTCTTTACACCATTTATTCCAAATCCGAGTCTTTCTTCAGAAATTTCGCAATATGAACTTTATCCTTCTGGCTTTGTCTGGCCTGCTCCCGGCTATTCACGTATCAATTCACATTTTGGAAAACGTACTTCTCCTACCCAAGGTGCTTCTTCTTACCATAAAGGAGTGGATATTGGTGCTCCCGAAGGTGCTAAACTGGTTGCCATTTGCGATGGTACCATTGCTTTTGCAGATTTTCTTCGGTGGTGGTGGCTATACCTTGACCTTAACCCACGAAGACTTGAAAATTACCTATTGCCATATCGACCCTAATTTTCTGGTATCCGTTGGCGATACGGTTGTGCAAGGACAAGTCATTGCACATGTTGGTCCCAAATATGTAACTGGTGTTAAAAATAACCCTTATCAAGATAAGACACGGAAAAGCAACCAATGGTGCTACCACTGGTCCCCATCTCCATCTTGGCATTCGCCGAAATAATCAATATCTAGACCCGCTCTCTTTTTTCCAAAAAGAAAAAGAAGGCTCCTAATCTTCGAAACCTTCTTATCTTCTCTATTTCTTCTTTTCCATCCAGTCTTTTCCGTCTACAAACCTTGCCACTAGCATTGAATTTGCTGTGTTTCCGGTTACATTTAAGACAGTGGCAAGTGGGTCAATAATGGTCGCTACCATGGTTAGAATAGGCAATGCTGCTACTGGGTACCCAAGCATAGAAATGATTAGCATTTCTGAAATGGTACCTCCTCCGATTGGTACCGCTGTTACCAAAAGTGTTGCAAGCAAGGCAATTCCTAAAATTTGAAGGACACCTGCTCCCCCTCCTACACTTGCTCCAAATAGGCAAATAAGGAACATCATTTTGAATACGGAACCAATGATGGAACCGTCTTTATGGAAGTTCGTTCCAATGGATACAGTTGTTGCTGCAATATCGTCCGATACTCCCATTTTTTCAGCTGCTTCCATACTAACTGGAATACTTGCACCACTCGAGCAAGTTGCAAGAGCGGTTGCTGCTGGTGCTAAAATATGTTTCCAAAAAGTTGCAACTCCTTTTTTCTTTCCTGCAATAAACGCATAAATGGTATATACAACCACAAAGAATACAATCGCTACAATGTTGTAATATACAAATGTTTTCGCATAACCAATCGCAATCGATGCACCAAAAGTGCCTACTAAGGCTGCTAAATAACAAGCAAGACCAATTGGAGCATAGTATGAGGTAATCTTAATCAAGTTCAAGACTACTTCATTTGCAGACTCTAAGAATTTTAAGACTGGTTCTCCTTTTTCTTTCGCCATGTTGATAGCAAAACCAAAAAGGATTGCAAAAACTAAAATTGCAATAATGTTATCTCTGGATAATAGCTTTGAGAAATCGTTTACGGTTACCAATCCCACTAATTGGTCAGGAATGGATACTTCTTCTTTTTTCTCTGTCGTTTCTCTATTTGCTTCATCTTTTAATTCTAAAGATGCTTTTATCTGTTCGCCATCTTCTGTATCCACAAGTTTTACAAAGTATGTGCTCAAAAATCCAGCTAGAACAGAAATAATGGATGTAAGGATAATGACGATTACAATGGTTAGCATTACCTTACCAAGACGTTTTGGCTGTTTCATTTTCGCAATGGAACATACCATGGTTAGGAATACAAGTGGTACAATTACCACCATCAATAAATTGATGTATAAATCTCCTAACGGACTTAAAACAGTTGCTTTTTCTCCCGCTACCAATCCAATGATAGCACCAACAATCATAGCAACTAACAGAATGATTGTGGATTTGTAATTCTCCCATATTTTTTTCATAATACTGCCTCCTAAAAGTTTGGCAACAAAAACCATAATTATGCTTTTTGAATTTGTTTTATTATATCGAAGATTTACACAAATTGCTATATTTTTTGGCAAAAAATGTCGAAAAAAAGAAACAAGAACATTGTATTCTTGTTTCCGGTTTCTATTTTTTCTCACCAAAGGCTACTTTCCATGGAATAAATCTTTTGTTGTTTCTCGTTATTTTTTGGATTTGTGTTATTTGTGCAAATGCCGTTTGATTTTTGGTCTTAATCAATTCTTCAATCTTTTCTAGACTTGGTACACTAAATTCGGTGGCTACTAAATTTTCAATTTCTTCTAAATTGTTTTCCCATTTTACTAATTCTTTTTCTTTTTTTGGGGCAAGTCCTTTTATCTTTCCAAATTGGCTTTCAAATTTCCAATATTCTTGATGGATGCGATTGAGAATATTGGCTTTTTCTCTTCTTCCTTCTTCTGTGTTTTGAAAAAGTCCACATTCTTGTTTTCGCATTGCTTTTTCTTCTTCCAGTATCTGTTGATAGGCTTTCCTTAACGCATCTTTCTCTTCTCCACTTTTCCTTTTCGACTTACATAATTTTTCTTTTGTTTCCACTAAGTTTAGGGTAATATATCCCATCTCGCCTTCTTTTTCAAAAATCTTTTTTATCTCTTGTTTCATTTTTTCCATCTGCTTTTCTTCCTGTGCCATTTTCTCTACCCTTTCTTTTCTTTTTTCGCCAAAGATAGGATACCGAATTTTGCACAAAAAAGCAAGCCTCTTTTGATGGAAACTTGCTTTTCTTTGTTATTTTCATATCCAATAGATAATCAGACAACCTACAATAGTAAGCAAAAATCCTACAAACTTAAAGATTTTGCTTCCCTCGTTTTGGTCGCCAAAACTAAACCATTTTTGTGTTAATAGTCTGGCATCATATATCATAATGGCTCCAATTCCACACAGAATGAGAGCACCAATTAGTCCGATTAAACTTTCTATACTCATTTTTCTTCCTTTTAGAAAAACTCTACCGTGTATTGGCATGAAAAGTCTTGCTTTGGCTTTAGCTTAATAATGTCTGGCTTTTTTGCTAAAATACCATCAGACTTTACATTGTCTGCCATACTAAACCATGGTTCAATGCACAAGAACGGCGCACTTGGCTTTGACCATAAACCTAGGTATGGAAATTGTTCAAAATCCACAGATAGCACTTTTTTCTCTTCTCTTTTATTATATAACGTTATTTTTTTGTTGGTAATTCCCTTCATAATAAGGGCATCATTATCAAAAGTATGACTATCTAACTGGATGCGCTTTTGGTTTACCATTGGATTTTTGGCATACTCGGTTCCAATTAGACCATCCACTAAATATAAAAAGTGGATTTTCTTTTCTTCTTCTTCGAATTCCAAGTAATAATTTCCTTGCCTTAAATCTTCTAAATCAATTTGAAAAGCAGGATGACTACCAATTCCAAACGGCATATCACTATCTCCAGTATTGATTACTTTATAGATAATGGTTAATTTGTTTTCGTCTAATCGATAGGTATTATACAACTCAAAATCGAAAGGATATCTTCCTTTGGTGTTACTGCCACTCTTTAATACATACGAATGAAAATTGTCTAGTTTCGTTACTGGTTCATACTCTAAATCTCTGGCAAAACCATGTTGTGGCATATCAAAAACATGTCCATTGATAATGGTTTGGTTCTTTTTTACTTTTCCTACAACTGGAAACAGCACAGGACAGTGCCTTCCCCAATATACCTTTCCATTTTCATCTATGCAATCTTTTCCTTGGTGTATTCTTTCAACATCATCTAGTTTGAAGCTGACTAATTCGCCGCCCACTTTTGATGTCGTCATTTGAGCACGCATAAACTTCAATCTCCTTCTTTTATATTCTCCCTTATCATATTGTATTTTATGTGAACTGTCAAGTCCTTTTTGCTCTGAAATCCGCGAAAAGTAGCAAAAGGTCTCGATTTTTTCGGTCTTTTGCTATTTTCTTCTCTTTAGTTAAATTTCAATTCGGTCTTTGAACTTGGCTTGTACTAATCGTTTTAGTTTTGCATTTTCAGGTTTCGCAAGTTTCGGATCTTCTCGTTCGATTTCTGCTGCAATGCCCTGTACTTTTTTCAAGATTGGTAAATCTTCAAATAAGTTGGCAATTTTGAATTCTGGTAATCCATGTTGTCTGGTTCCAAAAAATTCGCCAGAGCCACGAAGTTCTAAGTCCTTTTCAGCAATGACAAAACCGTCATTGGTCTGTCCCATAATCTTCATTCTTTCTTTTACCACCGAAGAATGACTTTCATATTTTAAGATACAGTAGGACTGATATTCGCCTCTTCCGACACGTCCTCGTAACTGGTGAAGTTGTGCAAGACCAAAGCGTTCTGCATTTTGGATGATCATAATGCTGGCATTTGGTACATTGACCCCAACCTCAATGACGGTGGTCGATACTAAAATTTGAATCCTGCCATCTTTGAATTCCTGCATAATCTGATCTTTTTCTTTTGGTCGCATTTTTCCATGAATATATTCGACACGATATTCGGAAAATACTTCTTTTTGGTATTTTTCGGCTAATTCTATAACAGATTTTGCAGCAATTTCCTCATTTTCTTCAACTAGTGGGCATACAATATATGCTTGTCTCCCCTCGTCAATTTGCTTTTTCACAAATGTATTCAATCGGTCTTCTAAGGATGGTGTTACCGCATAAGTTTCAATTTTTTTACGGTTCGGTGGTAATTCGTCAATAATGGAAATGTCCAAATCTCCATATAGGATTAAGGCAAGAGTTCTTGGAATTGGTGTTGCTGTCATAACAAGCACATCTGGATGGTTTCCTTTGGCTGCAATGGTGCTTCTTTGTCTTACCCCAAAGCGATGTTGCTCATCTGTTACAACAAGCCCTAAGTTCTGAAATACAACATTTTCCTCTAGTAACGCATGAGTTCCAATTAGGATATCAATTTCGCCTTGTTTCAATCTTTCTAATAGTTCCTCTTTTTTCTTTTTGGTTACACTGCCAATTAGTAACTCACAACGAATTCCATACGCTCCTAGAATTCCATCAAAACTCTCCAAATGCTGACTTGCTAGAATAGCAGTTGGTGCCATAATCGCTACTTGATACCCGCTTTTCACTGCTTTATATGCAGCCACAATGGATACCACAGTTTTTCCTGAACCCACATCGCCTTGTAGCAGACGGTTCATGGATTTTGGTGTTTCCATATCGTGGTCAATTTCTTCTAATACTTTGAGTTGGGCTTTTGTCAAATGAAATGGAAGATGGTTAATCACATCCGACATTTTGACTTCTTTTGGAAAGGCGATTCCCTCGTGGTCTTTGGTATATTGATTTTTCAAAGAAAGGAGTGCTAGTTGCATTCCAAGTAATTCTTCAAATGCCAAACGGTATCTTGCCATTGGGATATCTTCCATGGTATCTGGAAAATGGATTTTGTGAATGGCTTCGTTTCGTTCCATTAACTGCTGGTCTTTTAGCATATATTCTGGCAGGCTTTCTTCTAAGGTTCCTGCTACTTTTATCCCATTTTCAATAATCTGCCTTAATACATTTTGAGATAGTTGATAAGTCAAAGGATAAATTGGCACAATCTTTCCCGTGTTTTTCGTTGTATTTTCAGTATCAAAAACAGGATTATTCATTTCAATTTTTCCAAAGTGATTGCTCACTTTTCCGAAAAAACGATACTTCTTCCCAATTTCAAATTTATTCTTGAGATAACTTTGGTTAAACCAAGTAATCTGGCAGGCTCCGCTATCATCTCGTACCACTAATTTATATAACACCATATTACGACGGATACGACTTTCTGTGAGGCGGTTCATAGCTATTCCTTCAATCAGCACTTCTTCTCCGTCTAGACATTCAGCAATTTTTTTCGGCTGGCTTCTATCTTCATATTCTCTTGGGTAATACGTAATTAAATCTTCTAGGGTTCGGATTTCTAGTTTATTCAGTAATTCTGCTCGATTGGGTCCTACCCCTTTTACAAATTTTACTTCATCTTCTAAATGCAAGTATTTTCTCTCCTTTTTTTACCGTTTTTCGACATTTTAACAGTACGGTTGTTTGGTACATTATTTCATATTTTTCGGGATTTGTAAAGATTTTTGTTCAAAAAAAGGACCCTGACAGTCCTTAAAGTCTTGCGTACCGTCAGAGTCTCTTGGCTCGAATTTGAACCTCTTATGGATGGATGTTACTTCTTCGTATAAACCAGAACAGCAAGGGAAGACATCGTGGTATTCCCATTGTTAATCTGGGTGCTGACATCAGTCAACTCATAGCCTTCCTTGTTCTTCTCTTCCGTAAGCTGCCGGATATCCTCCACCAGTTTCCTGAAATCAACGCCATAACCGAGTTCGATTTTCTGATCAACTTTCTTATCCATAAGATTATACCTCTTTTCTTGATTGTTAAGAGGTTCAAATTGATTCACTTTTTCTAGTATACCACAAAATTGCCGAAAAAGCAATATTTTCGCCTTGTTTTTCCACATTTTCCCCAGTTTTTTCTTGAAAACTATTCCTTTTTTCCAAATGATTGCATATAATAGAAGAGTAAAAAGGAAATCTAAATAGGTTTCCTTTTCTGAATGAACGATAAGCATAGAGAGGTGCTTTTTATGAAACAGTATAAACTAGCAGTTGTAGGCGCAACAGGCGTCGTTGGTCAAACCGCAAGAGATGTGTTGGAAGAAAAAAAATTACCCATTTCCGAGTATGTATTTTTCTCTTCCAAACGTTCCGCTGGTAAGACCATTCATTTTTTAGGAAAGGATTATGTGGTACGTGAATTAACCGATACTTCGTTTGACGAAGGTTTTGATTTTGCTGTCTTTTCAGCAGGTGGCACAACCTCCAAACATTTTGCCCCTATCGCAGCACAAAAAGGTTGCGTGGTTGTGGATAATAGTAGTGCTTGGCGTATGGACCCAGAAGTTCCATTGGTGGTTCCAGAAGTAAACCCAGAAGAAATTGCTAATAACAAAGGAATTATTGCAAACCCAAATTGTTCGACCATTCAAGCCGTTGTTGCACTAAAACCACTCGACGAAAAATACAAAATTAAGAGAATTGTGTATTCTACTTATCAGGCGGTATCTGGAGCAGGACACAATGGAATTGAGGATTTAGAAACTGGCATTCAGCACTACATAGACGAAAGCAAGCCAGATACCTTAGCCAAATTCCCTTACCAAATTTTCAATAACTGTCTTCCTCATATTGATGTATTTTTAGAGAATAAATATACCAAAGAAGAAGAAAAAATGGTCAATGAAACACGCAAAATCTTAAAAAGACCAGACTTACGTGTTACAGCAACAACAGTACGTGTTCCTGTTTTCAATTCCCACAGTGAAAGTATCAACGTGGAGTTTGAAAAGGATTTTGATTTAGACGAACTCATCCAAGATTTAGCAAAGGCTCCTGGTATTATTGTTGTAGACGACGAGAAAAAGAACCAATATCCACTTGCAACAGAAGCAACTGGACACGATGAAGTATATGTTGGTCGTATTCGCCGAGACGATAGTATTCCGTCTGGTGTAAACCTTTGGGTTGTAGCAGATAACATCCGCAAGGGTGCTGCTAGCAATGCCATCCAAATCGTAGAGAAAATGATTGAAATGGAAAAATAGAAGAACAGCCTAACTGCACAAGTTAGGCTGTTCGAGTATATCGAATAATTTGTGTAAAGTTGCCTTCTTATGGATGATTTAATAATTAGCCATTGACAAATTTCATTTTCTAAGATAAAAATATCTTATGTTAGTTATATGAATTTGTCAATGTGCTCTTTTCTAAAGCATGTTGATAATTCATTTTAACATGCTTTATTTTATCGATTAACTAGTAATTTTTTGTACTAGCTAATTTCAAATCTGTCTGGGAAAAAAGTATGTAGTTCTGAGATAGTAACACCCCAATTTGGATATCTACTTGTCCATTTTTCTGTTATTATTTTCGTAGATAAATACATACTTTTTTCTAATGACTGCACAGTTGGGAATACTCTTCTTCCTTTGTTTAGTTTCTTGTAGCAGTTATTTAGACTCTCAATCGCATTTGTTGTATACATGATTTTTCTTGTCTCTGGTCCATACTTGAAAAATGGTTGTATGCTATCCCAATTATCTTTCCAGATATCTAAGGATACTCGTCTTGCTTTCCATTTCTCTTCTAGTTCCATTAGATTGTTATATGCTATTTCTTCTGTTGATGCTCGATAAATTTGTTTCAAATCTTTTGCTAATTCCTTTCGGTCTTTATATGATACATACTGCAAAGTGTTTCTTATGATATGGACAATACACCTCTGAAATTCTGTCATAGGAAAGATGTTTCCGATTGCATCTTTCAATCCTTTTAATCCATCTGCACAAAGAATTAAAATATCTTTTACTCCTCGATTTCTTAGTTCATTTAAGATATTACACCAATACTTGGCACTTTCAGCATCTCCTATGTAAAATCCTAAGATTTCTTTCTCTCCACTCATGGTAACTCCTAATGCTATATACACTGCTTTCTTTGTTACAATTCCATCTTGTTTTACACTGAAATATGTTGCATCTACGAATACGATAGCATATTGTTCTTCTAATTGTCTCTTTTGCCATTCTCGTATTTTTGGAATAACTTTATCCGTGATTGCCGTTACCATATCTGGTGTTACTTTCACTCCATACAATTCTTGCATTTCTTCATAAATATTTTGATTTGACATTCCTCTTGCATACATTCGTATGATTTTTTCCTCAATGCTAGAAATATCTTTTTGCCCCTTCTCTACTACGATTGGTTCGAATGTTCCTTGCCTATCTCTTGGTACATTTAATTCAATGTCTCCTTCTGAAGAATGTACTGTCTTTTTTGAATAACCATTTCTGTAGTTTCCACTATCTTCAACATATTCACTTTTTTCATAACCTAAATGTTCTGTTAATTCTGCATTTAGCATTTCCTGGATAGTATCCTTAAACAGGTCTTTTATTGCATCTTGAATGTCTGTTACATTCTTTATTTCATTATCTTTGATAAATTCTTGAATTAGTTTTTTTCTTTCTTCACTTATTTTTTCTTTTTTAGCCATACGAAAAGCCTCCTTATGTTTTTATTTTACCATAAGAAGGCTTTTTCTTAAACTTTACACAATCTTTTCGATACTCTCGGCTGTTCTGATTTATTTACAGCATATCAAAATATCATATAAGTCGATACATCTTCAATCTCCGTATTTTCCATGCATTACTGTCATCGCTCTTAACTGCTACAATTCCAGGTTTCGTTGTTATACACATCCTTATTCCTGCTACTCGGTTTCGTCCCCCATTCATCATTCCATCTCCTGAGTGAATGGCTGTCGTTTTACCATTTAACACAGGACTAATCCAATCAACATAATTTTTACTACTCGACACTCTAACAGAATAATTTTTGTCCCACGCACCTCCTCCACCAATTCCCTGAGATCTCATATTTCCACCTTTGCCATCTCCTCCACTTAGCATAGCATCTACTTTCCTAGAATAGTCATACCACCATCCAATGTTGTCATATTCTAGAGAGCTTCCATCACTTTTCCATAAGTATCCATACCAGCTTTCTTCATATGCTCCATGGTCACAGTGGGCAATCCAATAATCAATTCCACAGTTATCTTCAAACTCTGTTATTACATGGTCAAGCGGAAATCCATTACCAACCGTATGCTCCGAAGTAAATTCTCTCCCGAAATCACTCATATTATTTAACATTACATCTTTATCTTCGTAAGTGTGCGCATAGTATCCTAGAACTGGACATCCCGCAGAAACTAAAGTCACTGCCCCCGAACTACCTTCTCCTGAGATACCTAGAACTCTCCATCCACTTGGAGAACCCTGAAGTCCAGAAGACTTAGATTCTCCTTCGTTATATCCTCCAAACATTCCATTTGAATTTGGTACTGTTGCACTTTTCTTCCATAATCCGCATGTCAATCTCTACATAATCTCCAATCTCTACAGTATCCACTAAGAATTCAATTTTTACATAATTTATTGTTTCACTTTCATTTCCGGCTTTGTCCATTACTTTTATCTTGATTTCTTTGTTTCCAGAAGTTTTTACCATATTAAATGTAAATGAATTTATTGTTGCTGGTGGATATGCTACCCCTTCTAAATAATAAAAATATCCACCACTTGTTCTTTGTCCGCTTACTCCAAAACTATCCACTAATACTTTTATAGAAATTTCTGAAGCCCCTCCTGATGTTACAGCAAATTCTGTTACTATTGGAGCAACTGTATCCCTACATATTCTTATCGTGTTCGTTGTTACTTTTCTTCCTTCTTTGTTATACGTATGTACCTTTACCGTCCAGTCTCCATCTGTTGCTAGGTTCAATGTTTGCTTTACCTTATCCTGTCCATTACTGCTAAAATATTCTTTCGTTTGGTTTACTGGTTGGTCTTTTATATAACTTGTTCCATCTATCGTTCCATCTTCTGTTGCTATGCCTTCTACTTGATACTCTATTTTTGATATGTCTACATTGTTACTATCTTGTCCTTTGAAACTAAACTCAATATTCAGGCTTCTTGTATATTGTAGACTTCCTTCTTTTCCTTCGTTAATTCGCTCTCCCTCACTTTGGTTTGGATTACTACTAATCCACAATGCTGGTCTTGAGATTACATCACTACTTACTCGATTTCCTGCCTCGTCTTTTACAATGACATACATATCGTAAGTTTTTGTAGTATCCAAATTTGCATATAATTTGCTTGTTTCTCTTGTTGCAGTTGGTGTATCATAGGCTGTACTTGGTGCTAACTTATATTGGTAGGTATATGGTGTTGATGTTAAGCCTGATGCCCTATCTAGTGCATCAACACTTACTCTAAATCCTTGCCCTACATTATTTTGTATTTCTTGTTCTCCTGTAAAGGATTGAATAACTGGTCTTGTTGCATCTCTTTTGATTGTTAGTGGTGCTGATGTAGAAATTCGATTTCCTACTTCATCATAAGTATATGCTGTTATGGTAAAATTTCCATCTGTCGCTACTTTTATCGTAGTTCCATTTGCAATTTCAATTTCTCTTGGAGTGATTTCTCCTACTTCATATTCATACGTTTGTGCATAGTTTCCAATTGTTCCTTTTTCATATACTGTTCCTTGTACTCGATAGGTTACTCGGCTTGATCCTGCATCTGTTCCTAGTACTCGTATGGTTATATTACTTGTATACCAATCATTGTCTCCAATATTTCCACTTGCTGTCAAAGTAATTCCACTATCTGGTCTTGTGTCCGTTTCTCTTTTGAACCACATTACTACTGAATTAGATTTTTGTCCATATACATCATAAGCGTACGCTGTTATGGTATATTCTCCATTTTTCGTAAAAGTTAATGTCCCACCATTTTCTATGTCTAATTCTCTTACCAATCCACTTGGATAAAGCTCATTGTTAATTTCTGGCACAGTCGTTGTTAAAATGTATTTTATTCTTTGGGTTTTATCTTGTGTATAAATCTGGAGTGTTACATCACTACGATAAAAGCTTGCTGCTACTTGTTCCCCATCTAATACTCGAATAATAGGGTCTTGGGCATCTCCTCCAATGATTGGACCTGTTTGTTGATTATTTCCTGTATTTACCAAAGTTCCTGGATTATTGGTATTCGCACTACCTTGGTTTGTTCCTCCTTGATTGGTGTGTGTTCCATTCTCTCCACCCTCAGAGCCTCCTCCAGTATCGGTGCCTGGTATAATTCCTATGCCACTATACAAGCCATTGTCTTTTAACTCATTTTGCAGTTGGGCTAGCTGTGCATTATCATAGGTTGTTTCGTTGGTAATTAAGTTTTTCGTATCTTTTGCTTGTAAAATAATGCCATTTTCCCCTATGACTGCATTGAGTGTTATGCCAGCAAGGATAATGAGTACGACTATTGTTACTTCTCGTACTCTGTCGACTAATTATTTGAATTTTTTCAGTTTCAACTACTCATCAAAGTCTATGTTTTGAAGAAAATATATGATATACTAAAATTTTTTGACTGAATTTTCCGATTACATAGCAAAAGACTAGAAGCTCCTATCTCTAGTCTTTTTTGTTTGTTTTCTCTCATGAAAGAGCGATAACTGCTCATTTTTACCTTTTTTATGATAGCCTTTTTCTTTCAAAAAGCAACACTTTCTGTTAGTTTTCGTTCGACCTTTTTCGACTTTTCTAATCGATTAACTCAAACCCCATCTGCTTTTGCAAGTCTGGGCTAATCGTTTTTCTTACGTACAGTCCATTCGCCTTGCAATACTTTTTTACCGCTTCTTCTAGACTCGCTTCAAATTTTCCATTGGTTTCTCCTTGGTAAAATCCCAGTTCCTTTAGCTTCATTTGAATTTGTCTTACATCTGAACCATACATCCCTGATTTCAAATAACGAAAACCTTTTCCAAAATCTCCATATACACCATCTACAATGGTTACTTTCGTTCCAATCGGTACAATTTTATATAACTCTGCTACTTCCTCATTTTCCATACGGATACACCCATGCGAACTATTCCAGCCAACTGAATAGGCTTGTGTGGTTCCGTGAATACCAAAGTTGCCCCATGGCACATTGATACCCATCCAACTTCCACCAAATCCTTCTCCCCACTTTGCTTTTGAAATAATCCTCCAAGTTCCAATCGGAGACGGTGTTGATGCCTTTCCTCCAGCACACGCATATTCTTTCTGGATTTCGCCATTATGGAATAACCAAAGTCTGGAGGCTTCTACATCAACTAATATTTCATATCCCATTGTATTTTCTGCATAAACTCTTACGCCTAGCATAACGGCAAACAAGAGCAAAAGAATTACCAACTGATACTGTTTTCTCTTACTACCCTTTTTCAAAAAACTCACCTACCCTATCTATATGAAAAAAGTTTTTCTCTCATTCAAAATCTTTTTCCGAT
>CANSOY010000013.1 GCA_947648765.1 uncultured Clostridium sp. | reverse complement strand
TACAAATACAGAGGGTTGTATAACTGTCCTGGCTTTTCCAAGATTACCTGTATTGCCGCTTTAGCAAATCTATTTTCTTTTTGTAATATATTTGTATCCATTTTTTCTCCTTCTTTCTTTTTAAGATTTCTTAATAATTCCTGCCATTGGCACTCTAATTTTTCCTCCGTTTTTGAATAGTACCAGTTCATCCGTATTTTCGATTGCAATATCTTCTACCTCTTCAAAGAAAATCTCAAACGTTTCGTCTTCTAACAACTCACAAGTTGAATTGATTGGAAAAAAGTATAATATGGCAACAGTCTCTTTCAAGGTTACCAAAAAATTATCTCCATAGAGGATTTTATCGTATTGCTTTACTCTTCTATTATTGATTTGAGAAGATGTATATTCTTCTATCGTATTGTTTTCATAGATAAAATAGATATCCTTTTTATTAAATTCAACAATATGTTTCACATTTTTTGCATATAACTTTTGATTCACATATACTTCTCCCTTGCTGGTTAAGGAAACAACTTGATGGAATAAATCCAAAGTGATATAGACGAATTCCTGCTTTGGAACCAGATGCTGTTTCTCCATTAAATATCTTCTACTTACTAATGGGTCTTTCTTTTCCTCAAATTCTAATTTATCTTCCCAGTTTTGTGCATAGTAATTTAGGTTTACTCCAATCTCTTCGCCATCTGCTATCACTTTATGATTTCGTATTTGCAAACTCTCTACTTCGTAGCATACTAGCAAATGCTCATGAAAAACATATTCGTCATCCAGTGTATATTCCTTCGGTATATACACTCCATTTTGGTTCACTAGTACAGTTTGTACAGCACAATCTACTTTTGTGGCTTGATATCGAAAAGTTAGATAAATTCCAGTCTGTTCAAAAAATTCTTGGATATCTTCTGGCTTGCAAGAATTAAAGTATCTCCCATATTTTCGTATAAACCCTTGTACTTCTTTTCGCAACAATATATCTTCCCCGTCTTCTACTTCAATTCCAAGTGCCTCTCCCACTTTTAAGTGATTATGGACCAGTATCTTCTGTGGCATTTTTTCCTCTTTGGTTGGCTCTAATCGAATAGCACTTCGCATACTTTTTTGCAGTAGTACCTCCTCCTTTTCTCCTTTACATACCACAAAGATATTTCCCTCCGCTTCTTTGATTTCTTCTGCTTGTTCATACTCTGTAATATTTACTTCAAAAGAGTCGTCCTTTGTTTCAATTAACTCTACATCGTTTTCCTTATTGATTCTTAGTAAACGTTCTACAAATCCTGGTTGATAGATAATCTTCTTGTATTGTTTGATTGGTTCTGTAATTGCATCAATAAAGGCAAGTGGCTCTACGGTATTGTCTTCATAAATTACATAATAGCAATAGTTGTTCATTGCCCAGATATACCTTACTTTTTTCGCATAAACCTTATCCCACTCATATAAATCTCCATTTTTTAATAAGATATATAACTGTCGAGTCGTTGGAATCAACTCCACCTGTATAATTTCTTCTTTTGCAATATGGTCTAAAATGCTCTTACCAAAAATATTTTGGATTACTTCTATTCTTTTTTCAAGGTTTCTAGAAGCACACACCAGTTCATTGAAGGCTCGTACATAACGGTTTAGTGGAAAAGCGTATTCTTTTTCTTCTGCTACATCATAAACACATCTTTTATAATCGCCTCGGATGGTATAAATTTTCCCTGCTTCTTCGATTAACTTGTCTACTTTGGTAACCACGAGTAAATGATGTTGAAATATTTTCAAATCACTGGTATCCATTATTTCGATACTTGGTAAATCCTTTGGTACACCTCCAACGAAAACAACTCCATTGCTGTCCATTACGAGTTTTAATCCATATCGGCTTTCTTCGATTACATGTAGTACACGTAAGCCTGTTTCTTGATAAAATGCTATCATATCCTTTCGATTGGTCGAATGAAGTAGCACTTCATACGTATTCCAAAATGTTTTTACCTCTTCTGTTTCCATCTTTTTTCTCAAATCTTCGCCATGTTCTAGTTTTATTCCCAGTACTTCTCCTACTCTTTTTTCATTGTTTACAAAGATATTAACCTCTTGTTCTGTTTTTGGATAAAAAATCATAAATAACCCTCCTCTTGTTTTATTGTAGCGTCCGCTTCTATTCTTTTCAATTCGCAATGACACATATGACCAGCAGGATTGTTTTGCTTTTAACCGGAAGGTATACTTAATCTAAATTTATTTTTTGGAGGTTTATGTTATGGAGAAATGTCAAATTTTTACCAAGTGGACGAAGGAATTTGGAGATGAAATGGTTGCTCAATACCCCTACTGTAAAAAAGTTTATTTATCACAAGATAGTCATTACAAAAATAACCTACTTCTATTAGAGGCTCTTGCTAATAATCCTGTTTTTGAGCACATGCAAAACGAGCATGATTTAACCGCTTATCTTTCGCAAAATCACATGATTGCCTTGGAAAAAGGAAGTGGTTGCACCATTCGCCAAGGACAGTATTCTTTTCGAGATAATCACGTATGGATTGAAGATTGTTCTGTTATCTTTCTTTTTGAGCAAGAAAGCCAACTGCAAGATTTTAGCAAGCACTTTCCAGAGGAACAGGAAGTGGAAGGTATTTCTTTTGTATTTCCGCAAAAAAGTGAATATTCCCGTCTTGGGAATAAACTGCAAACTTTTTTGCATGAGATATCACTTGATTTTAGTACCTTGAAAACTTTTTTAGATGGCACGATTGTCCTTCGTTTGGAAACAATCGAAAAAAGTAACATTCATACTTTACAAGACAAAACAAAACATCCTGCTTTTTATCGAAAAGATAAGAAATTAAAACCAATTTTTTCTTTCGTTAGTGCCCAACCTCTTCCAGCAGAAGAAGTTTCGCAAATGCTAACAGATGCACTTTTCTATCTTGGTGTTCACTCCTATTCAGATTATTTGTATGCTACCAAAATAGACCCTACTTATACCAACACGCAACTAGACATTTTATTAGTTGTGGAAGGAGATTAGTCATGAACGCTAGTTATGACTTAAAACAAGAAATGTTAAAAAATAACTCTGTCAAAGAATGTCTAACAGACATTCTTGGCAGAATTCATTATCCACTATCTCTCGAAGAAATCTTTGCAACAGGACATCATTTAGAAAAGTATTTGCTTTTCAAAATACAAGGCTGTCTTAGCATTGGTTTTGATTGTGATACTACCAACCTTGTCCAAGATTTTTTCAAACAAAACTATGGTTATACAGGCTCCTCTTTTGATACTTTACTAAGTATGCAATATCTATGGGGCTCTGTCCTTCGCAATCTTTGGAAAAAAGATACTGAACAAATATATTTTTCTCCTCACTCATCGGATTATCTTTACCTAAAAGAAACCTATGGTTTTTTTGTCAATCAGCAAGGGCAAAAGGTTTATCGTATCGATACTGCTCAAAAGTTTATTTATGAATTGGCACATCTTTCTGAAATTCAAACAATTCTTAGGCAAAAATTATCGGAGCATTTTTCTGAGTTTTCGCTCTATTACCATACGATTGGCAATCTATCTCCTTGTCCTTCTGGAAATTACAATCGAGAAAAAGGTTCCTATTCTCACCATTGTTTCGACCGTTTAGATTTATTTCTTCAAACCAAGTTCTTTCAACAAAATAGCGAATGGGTTCATTGGTTTTCTCAAAATGCAAACACTTATTTTCTACAAGATTTTATGGCTCCAAATTTACCACCTTTTCCAGTATTTCAAGTTGGTCATGTAGAAGCATATCGTCAGGAAGTGTGCACATATATTGATACGCTTCTTCCTTTAATCGTCAATCGTAGTTATGACCTTACGAAAGATTTTTGACAAAATAGCCTATGTTTCATATAATGAAGAAAAAAACAGAAGGAGAAAAGAATGGAAGAGAAAATTTATCCTGGAAGTGGAAATATCTTATATGTCTATAAAATTCTAAAGAAATACACAGACGCAGACCATCCTCTAACGGTTCAACAAATTGTAGAAAAGATTGCAGAAGAATTTGAAGAAACAATTTCTAGTCGTACCGTTCGTAGAAATTTTAATGTGCTAATTGAAAAGTTTGACTTAGCGATTGAGCGAGTTGGTGATGCGTATTATTTAGATTATGAAGACTATGACTTAGATTTTTCCGAAGTTCGCTGTCTTGTTGACCTAATTCAATATTCTAATTTTATTGACGATAGTTTTGCTAAAGAACTTGCCAATAAGTTAATCCACCATTTGAACAAAAATGAACAAAAAGATTTTGAAGGATACCAAAAATATACCCGAAACACCAAGACGACCAATAAGGAGGTCTTTTATACGATTAAATCACTTGTTGAAGCTATGCAACAAAAGAAGTATGTTCATTTTGATTATTATAAATACAATGTGCAAAAGGAATTCAACTTTCGCAAAGCCTTTTACCTATTCCCTCTTATTATCCTTTGTGATATTGGGCAATATTATCTAGTGGCTGCAGATCAGAACAAATCTCTTTTCTATTTTCGCTTAGACCGTATTAAAAATTTAGAAATAAAAGATGGTACCCCTCTAAAAATTTCAAAACAACAATTAGAAGAATATATCCAATCCACAGTGGGTATGTATGGCGGTGCTCAAGAAAATGTAAAGGCAAAGATAAAGATCCATTTATTGGATGATGTCATTGACCAATTTGGAAAGGATGTCAAAATAGAAGTATATAACAAGGACTACTTTTTGTTAGATACTTCGGTAAACCGTGAAGGATTTAAGCAATGGACACTTCGCCACATTGAAGAAGTAGATGTATTAGAGCCTGCTCATTTCAAAAAGGAAATCGCAGATATCTTGGAAAAATCCTTCCAAAGATACTCTTGCTCTTAGGTAAATGGACACATATGACCTTGCACATTGTTTCACTTTCTTTTCGCGTATATAATAGATTTAGAAAGTGAGGTATGTTTTATGGAGGATTTAAGAGAAAAACAATTACAAGAGGTTGCATTAAGAAAAAAGGAACTAATGGAAAAGTATGGCTTAACAGAAAAGGCTTTCTCCTTAACCAAGTGGAGGAAAGATAAGCACTTTGCTAAGTTAATACAGGATTTTGAGGAAAAGTATAATGCCATCGTCTACTACATTGCCCCTGACTTGTTTGTCAAAAGTTTATCCTTTCTTTTCGTTGGTCAATATCCAGAAGAATGGGAAAACGAAAGGCCTAGTAGTTATGATGACGATATGGCTTATGTGTGTAATTTAGTCTATGAAGACGAATCCGAATTTGGCTATGTCTTATTCAAGAAAATGGATGGGAAACTCATTCGAGTAGGGTAACTCCTACTCTTTTCCCTAGAAAGGATGTACCTATGTATTATTATGCTATGAGTGATATTCACGGTTATCTCGATATTTTACAAGAAACCATGAAACAGATTGATTTACGCAATTCGGAAAACAAGTTATTTCTGCTCGGCGACTATATTGACTATGGTCCACAAAGTTTTGAAACACTTTCTTTTATTCACACATTAACGAAACAGTATCCCCATCAGGTCATTACCTTAAAGGGAAACCACGAGGAATATTTTTTGGACTGGTTCCATGCACCAATTCCAAACTCCCATTGGTTTGAACCAAATACCATTCAAACATTTCTTGCCACAAATCAGTTGGAAGAAGTTACAAATTTATACAGGCAAGACCGTTATCAAGCAAATGTGTTTGCTGCAAAACTAGTTCAAGAAAATCACAAAGAGCTAACCAATTGGCTCCGTGGACTACCACTTTATTATGAAACACCAGACCAGATTTTTGTTCACGCTGGAATCGATGAGGAAGCCGAGGACTTGTGGAAATTCGGCACGCCAGACGAATACTTTACCCAAAAATATCCTGCTACCCAAGGGTATTTTCTAAAAGATATTATTGCTGGACATATTGGAACTTGTAATCTCCGCCAAGATAAGAGCTGCTATGAAGTTTACTGGGACAAGAAAAGCCATTATTATATTGATGGTGCTACTCATTTCAGTGGCTTTATCCCTATTTTGAAATATGATACCACTACCAAACAATACTCAAGTTTCCGAAAAGAGAAAACAAACTGGAAAGAATATATGCTTCGATAATCTATTTTACCGAAGCATATATTCTTTATTCTTCTATTCCATTCTTTTTTACTCTTTGATTTACTCTTTTTAAGTTTCGTATAAATCTTTGGTCAATTTCCTGTATTTTTCCTCTTTGCTCCAGACTAATCGTAAGTTCCTCTAACAATTTTTTTCGATAGGATACGTATTTATGGTAGGCTCGAAACATATTCTTAAATTCCATTTCCATATTTTCAATGTATTGTTCGTTTCTAAAATTAGTCGCGTCATTTGAATAGTGCATTTTCTCCCCTCCTTTTTCTATTATACTCGGGTACTATCCTCTCGCACAAGTTGTATGGTCATTTATGACTTTAGTAATGCTTCTCTTTCTTGAATTACAATCTCTGTATTGCTCATAAATTTTCGAAAATTCTGCTTTACAGTTTCACTATTTCCTTTTTGCATTAATTGAAGATCGATCTTGCTGTTTTCCTCATACTGGTTTCCAATCTCTACTTTCCCATTGGCTAAATCGGAATGAACCAGACAAAGCACTTGGTAATATTCTTCTTCCTTGATTGATTTTTTTGTATGATAGCCATACAAAAAGGGTTCTAATTTCCACGCATGAACAAAGTTCTGAAATCCCGCTAAGCCATCTCCATATTGAAGAAAAAAATTAGTTTCTATGATTCTCGTTTCCACAAAAGAGGGAAATCCTTTGCAAATACACTTTTTGGTTCCTCTACTAAGGTAAAAGTTTTTAATATCTTCTAAGAATAAGTCAAAACGGTCTTGGTAAGTTTTCGCTCCTGCTCGATAAGTATTGATGGTAGGGATTGGATGAACAGGCCATAGTATATGCCCTCCTAAAATCCTCGTCTTTTCTAAGTAATTGGCAAGTTCCTCTAGGCTAGCATAACCTGCTTGATAGGCTTTCTGCAATTTTCTGATCGATAGCCCAAGAAAATCACTGCTATATCTTTGCTTTTTTGCGTCAAATAAGTTATAGCAGAATTTTCCCTCTGCATACTCCATTTGTCTATATTCTGTAAATTGTACTATTTGTTCTGTCCTATTCCATACTTGTTGTAAGTCTTGATATAGCACTTCGCTGGTAGCATCTGGGTCCATATAATGCTCTTTGCCATAAGTGTGGTCTTTGATGCACTTTTTTAATTCTTCTTGATCGAGTAACGAATAGTTTTTATTCATGCTTTCTCCTTTTTTCTAAAATTCCAAATTAAAATCTGGTACATATTCTTCCTCATGCTCTCCTAATTCTTGGATATATCCGTTTTGGAAGTCTAAACAATACAAGTATTCTTCGATTTCTTTGTGTTCCTTTTTCGTGAGTTTTCGGTCAAGTCCTGGCAAACTCTTTGCTTGATAAGTCGGAAAATATTGTGCCATCACATTGACAAAAATATCTGCTGGCATATTTTCTTTGATCCATTTTAGAATATGTTTCGAGTTCTGCAAATGGTTTGGCAAGACTAAGTGGCGTATCATAATGCCTTTTTGTATCATTCCATTTTCGTCAAAAACGGTATGCCCTACTTGGTTTTGCATTTCTAAGATGGCTTTCGTTGCTGTTTCAAAATACCCTTCTACCTTGGAATATTTTTGTGCCAGTTCGTCTGCATAATATTTTAAGTCTGGCAAGTATACATCCACATAGCCATCTAGTGCTTGGATAGTTTGTATATTCTCATATGAATTGGTGTTATAAATTACAGGAATATGTAGTCTATTTTCTTTGGCTATTTTTAGTGCTTCTCGAATTTGGTAAACATACATGGTCGGTGTTACTAAGTTAATATTATGTGCTTTCTTTTCTTGCAGTTTCAAGAAAATGTCTGCCAGTTGTGGTATCGTTACTTCTTTTCCTTTTCCCTCTTGGCTTATCTCATAATTTTGGCAGTATCTACAATGTAAATTGCAATGCGAAAAGAAAACGGTTCCTGAACCGTTTTCCCCACTGATACAAGTTTCTTCACAGAAATGTAGGTCTGCTCTTGCAATTTCTACTTTGTCTGTTGTCTTACAATTTCCGTTTCTGCCCTTGTATTCGATTTATTTTACAGTTATGTGGACATATTTTACATTCTTCTAACTGTTCTAACATTATCCAAACAATCCTCTCTTTTTGATTGGTGGTTGCTCATTCATGGTTTTCGCAAGTTGCATTAAAATATCTCTTTGCTCTTTGGATAAGCGTTTTGGCACTTGTACCAGTACCGTAAACACTAAATCTCCTTGGTAATTGCTGTTGACGTTCTTAAAGCCTTGATTGCGAATGGTAAATTTCGCACCATGTTGTGTTCCTTCTGGTATGGTGTATTTTACTTTTTCACCTAAAATGGTTGGGATTTCTAGTTCTGCTCCTAAGGTTGCTTGGGTAAAGGTAATTGGGATTTCACAATATACATTATCTCCATTTCTAGTAAAGATACTGTTTTTACGCAAACGAATGGTAATGTATAAATCTCCTTTTGGACCACCTTTGCTACCTGGTTCGCCCTCTCCTCTTAGTACAATGCGTTGGTTATCGTCAATTCCGGCTGGAATTTTCACTTTCACACGAGCAATTTTACGAACTGTCCCTTTTCCATGACAGTCAACACAAGGTTCTTTAATGACTTTTCCAGTACCATTACAGTTGGAGCAAGTTCTCGTTGTTTGCATAGCACCTAAAATGGTATTTTGCGTTTGACGAATTTGTCCTGTTCCCTTACATACGGAGCAAGTTTCTGCATGGGTTCCTGGCTTAGCTCCAGAACCGCTACACGTTTTGCAAGTTTCATCTCGACTAATGGAGATTTCTTTTTCCACGCCCGTAAAGGCTTCTTCATAACTAATGTCAATATTGGCACGTAAGTCCGCACCTTTTTTTGGTCCGTTATCTGCTCTTCTGCCATTACTAAAACCGCCTCCAAAGAAAGAAGAGAAAATATCTCCCAAGTCCCCGAAATCGGAAAAGCCATCAAACCCGGAAGAGGAATACGAATAGTATCCTCCCCCTGGGTTTCCTCCGCCAAACCCTTGCGGACCATCTGGACCAAATTGGTCATACATACGTCTTTTTTCTGGGTTTGATAAAGTTTCATATGCTTCATTGACTTCTTTGAACTTTGCTTCTGCTTCTTGCTTGTTATCTGGATTTGCGTCTGGATGATATTTTTTGGCAAGCCTACGATAGGCTTTTTTTAATTCATCTTCACTTGCGTCTTTGCTAACGCCTAAAAGTTCATAATAATCTTTCTTAGCCATTTTTTCCTCGCTCTAGATATTTCTTCTTTTATTCTTTTTTGTCGTCGTCTTCTACTTTGTAATCTGCATCATATACATTTCCATTTTCGTCTGTATGTGATGCTTCTGCTCCTGGATTTGCTCCTGCACCTTGTGCGTTTTGTGCTTGGCTATATAGTTTTTCAGTAATGGAGTAGAATACCGTTGTTAATTTTTCAGTTGCTGCTTTGATAGCGTCTGTATCGCTTCCCTCTAGTGCTTTCTTTACATTTTCAATTTCAGTCTCTGCTTTTGCTTTTTCTTCTCCACTGATCTTATCACCTAATTCGTCGATTGTTTTTTGGCTGTTGTATACAAGGCTTTCTGCATTGTTACGTACTTCGATTTCTTCTTTTCTCTTCTTGTCTTCGGAAGCGTGTGCTTCTGCATCTTTTACTGCTTTCTCAATATCTTCGTCTGTTAAGTTTGTGCTTGCTGTAATGGATACTTGTTGGCTATTTCCGGTTGCCATATCTTTTGCAGATACGTGAACAATACCATTTGCATCAATATCAAAGGTTACTTCGATTTGTGGTACGCCTCTTGGTGCTGCTGGAATTCCGGTTAATTGAAATCTTCCTAATGTTTTGTTGTAAGCAGCCATTTCTCTTTCTCCTTGTAGCACATGGATTTCAACACTTGTTTGACCATCTGCTGCTGTTGAGAATACTTGTGATTTTTTGGTTGGAATGGTTGTATTTCTTTCGATTAGTTTTGTAAATACACCACCTAGCGTTTCAATTCCTAGAGATAATGGTGTTACATCTAATAACACTAAATCTTTTACATCGCCAGAAAGTACACCACCTTGAATTGCTGCACCAATGGCAACACATTCGTCTGGGTTAATGCCTTTGTCTGCATCTCTTCCTGTAATTTTCTTAACTGCTTCTTGAACAGCTGGAACTCTAGTAGATCCACCTACTAATAGGATTTTGTGTAATTGATCTGCTGTAATTCCTGCATCTTTTAATGCTTGGTTTACTGGTATTTTAGTTGCTTCGATTAAATCGTTAATCAATTCCTCAAATTTTGCTCTCGTTAAGGTAATGTCTAAGTGTTTTGGCCCTGTGCTGTCTGCTGTAATAAATGGTAAGTTAATATTGGTTTGTTGCATACCAGAAAGTTCAATTTTTGCTTTTTCTGCTGCTTCTTTTAGACGTTGCATAGCCATTTTGTCTGTTTTTAGGTCAATTCCGTTGCTCTTTTTGAACTCATCTACTAAGTAGTTCATAATTCTGTCGTCAAAATCGTCTCCACCTAAATGTGTGTTACCATTGGTTGCTAATACTTCAAATACACCATCTCCAATATCTAGGATGGAAACATCAAAGGTTCCTCCACCAAGGTCATAAATCATGATTTTTTGGTCTTGGTCTTCTTTATCCATACCAAATGCAAGTGCTGCAGCTGTTGGTTCGTTGATAATTCTTAATACTTCAAGTCCTGCAATTTTACCAGCATCTTTGGTTGCTTGTCTTTGGCTATCACTAAAGTAGGCAGGTACAGTAATAACAGCTTGGGTTACTTTTTGTCCTAAATAGTTTTCTGCATCAGTTTTTAATTTTTGTAATACCATTGCTGAAATTTCTTGTGGAGAGAATTCGTCTCCTTCAATTTTTACTTTTTCGTTTGTTCCCATTTTTCTTTTAATGGAAATAACGGTGTTGTCTGGGTTGGTTACTGCTTGACGTTTTGCAATTTGTCCTACCAATCTTTCTCCATTCTTTGAAAATGCTACAACAGATGGTGTTGTACGGTTTCCTTCTGCATTTGGAATTACAACTGGTTCTCCCCCTTCCATAACAGCAACACATGAATTTGTTGTTCCTAAGTCAATTCCTATAATTTTTCCCATTTCTAAAATCCTCCTTAAAATTTGACTTCCTGAAAGGCTTTTGCCTCTCTATTTTGACTTGCCTCTCGGCATAAAAATAAAAACATTTTTTTCGTGGCTTAATTTGCCACAACTACCATTGAATGACGGATTACTCGATTCCCAATTTTATACCCTTTGCGGTATTCTTCCTTGATAATTTTTTCTCCTAAATTTTCGTCTACCACAGATGCAACTGCTTCGTGAAGTTCTGGGTCAAATGGCTGTCCGACTGCTTCAATCGCTTCTACACCATTGGCATGAAGTACATCTTGGAATTGCTTTAATACTAGTTCAATTCCTTGTTTATATCCTTCGTCTTCTGTCTTGGTTCCAACAGCTTTTTCTAGGTTATCGATAACTGGTAAAAGTGATGTGTAGATATCCGATACTAAACTTTGATAAAGCGTATCTCGCTCCTTACTGCTTCTTTTCTTGAAATTATCAAATTCAGCCATAATCCTTTTGTAGCGGTCAGATTGTTCATTTAGTTCGTTTTTATGACGTTCAATTTCTTTTTTTAATTCAATAATTTCATCACTGTTTCCTCGATTTGTATTTTCTTCTGTTTTTTCTACTTCTTCGTTTTGATTTTCCTCGTTCATATCTTCCCTCCTTAGGTTTCTTCCTCTGAATTTTCTTCTTTTGCTTGGTTCCCATTCAATTTTTGGTTGATGTATTTCATAACGGAAATCACTTTTGAATAGTTCATGCGCTTTGGTCCAATAATTCCAATGGTTCCTACATCTTTATTTCCAATTCGGTGCTTGAAAGTTACAATGCTAAAATCTTTTAATTGCTCGTTCTCATTTTCATCACCGATATAGATGTTAATGTCTTGGGCAAACCCAGTATCTAATAGGTCTAGCATGATGTCTTTTTCGTCAATCAAATTGATAAATTTCTTGGCTACTTCCAAACTCTTAAACTCTGGTAACTCAAAGGCTTTGTTTGTTCCTTCTAAGTAGAAGTCCTTTTCGTCATTGATTAGCCTTTTCATTTGCTCAATGATTGGTCGGATGACTTGCACACTATATTCCATTTCACGGAATAGATATTCTTCTAGTGGTTGGTCTATCGCCTCTAATGGCTTCCCTTTTAGTTTGTTATTGAATAAGTAACTGACTGTATCGACTTGCTCTTGGTTAATATCGTCATCAAATTTAATGATGGTTTCTTTGACCAGTCCTGAGTCTGTTAGAATAACTGCCATTAACATACGAGAGCCCAATAAGATAAACTTAATTTCTTCAATTGTTTGAATATTGGGATTTGGTCCAACAGCAACTGTTGTATAATGGGTAATCTCGGAAAGCGTATTGGTTGTAATCTTGGTCAGTTCTTCAATATTATTGACACGCATTTCCAATTTTGATTGAATGTACTTGATTTCCTCTAGGCTAAGATTATCGTCTTTTAGAAGTTCATTCACATAGAAACGATACCCCTTGTCCGAGGGAACCCTTCCACTGGATGTATGTGGTTTATCTAAGTATCCTGCACTTTCAAGTTCTGCCATTTCATTACGAATGGTTGCACTACTAAAGTCTAATCCATATTTTTTCACGATACTTCCCGAACTGACAGGCTCTGCTGAATTGATGTATTCATCAATAATTGCCTGTAGAATTCGTTTTTTCCTGTCATTTAACACTTTTTATCCTCCTTTTAGCACTCGAAGATGTTAACTGCTAAACTGCTACTATATTATATCCAAAAAAATGGATTGTCAATACTTTTCTTCTCAAAAATATGTGAATTTTTTGTGAAAGAAAAAAGAGACATTGCGTCCCCTTATTCCTTTTGATTAGACAAATTTCTCCCATACTAAATTGGCTAAATCAATTCCTCGTTTTGTTAATTTGATGAAATCGTCATCTACTTCCACTAAATCGTCTCGAACCAGTTGGTCTAATTCCAAACGGTAGCAATAAATTGGATTGATACCATACTTTTCTTTGAATTTTGAAATTTCTACTCCAGCAATTTTGCGAAGTCCTAGAAGCATATATTCTTTCATTTTCGCTTCCTCGTCTTGCTTTTCATGGAAAATGAAGTTATCTTGTGCTTTATCCTTTTGAATGTTTTCCATATATGGTTCTAATTCTGCTAAATTGGAGTAACGAATTCCGTCTGTATACGAGTGTGCCGCTATTCCAAATCCCATATATTCTTTTTGGTTCCAACAGTCTGTATTATGTTTGGACTCTTTTCCCATTTTTGCAAAATTAGATATTTCATAATGAATATATCCCGCTTCTTCTAACATTTTTTTCACGGTCCAATATTCTTTTCGTTCTACTTCTTCTTTTGGTAAAGTAAGGCTTCCTTCTGCAATCTTTTCTGCCATTGGAGTTCCTTCCTCTACGATGAAGGAATATACCGAAATATGTTCTGGTTTTAGATGAATGACTTGCTCCACACTTTTTTCAACATCCACTACATTTTGTTTTGGAAGTCCTATCATTAAATCTACATTGATGTTTTGAAAGCCTAATTCTCTTGCCTCTTGATAAACTTCTTCAAATTTTTCATAATCATGAATTCTACCAATTACTTTTAGAACATGCTCTTGTATGGATTGTAACCCGATACTAAGGCGATTGATACCCGCCTTTTGATAGATTTCTAGTTTTTCTTTGGTTGTCGTTCCTGGATTTATTTCAATGGTAATTTCACAATTCTTTTTCAAGATAAAGTTTTCTCGTATGGTTGCCAGAATTTTTTCCACTTCTTCTGCTGGTAAAAACGATGGCGTCCCTCCACCCAAATAAATGGTTTCAATTTCTAATAAATCGTCTTTTCCTTCTGCTTTATCTTGGGCATTCTGCTTTCCTACCATCTCCAATTCTTTTCGTAGGCTTTCGGTATATGCTAGCATTTTGTCTTCTTTTCCTGCGAAAGAAACAAAGTCGCAATATTCGCACTTTTTCATACAAAATGGAATGTGAATATATATTCCCATTGGTTTCATGATTTCTTCTCCTTATTCCTTAATTCTTCTGCTAATTTAGAAATTGCCTTTAAGCGATGGTTTACCCCAGACTTTCCAATGGGCTCTTCTAGCATTTGTCCCAATTCGATTAAAGTCTTATCTGGATATTTCATACGTAGTTCTGCAATTTCCTGTAATGGTTTGGTTAGTTCTCCAAATTTATGATTTTGTTTAATCCATTTAATATCTTCCATTTGCTTCACAGCCGAGTTAATGGTTTTATTTAAGTTTGCTGTTTCGCAGTTGACAAGGCGGTTGACATTGTTTCTCACTTCTCGCATCACGCGAATTTCCTCAAAGCGAAGCACACCAGAATTTGCTCCACACCACGCTAAAAATCTGGAAATTTCTTCTCCTTCTTTCAAATACAAAACTGGACTTGTTGCAAGTTCCTTGAAAGCAAAGTTTTGACTTTGTAATAGTGCTTGTACTTTCCTTTTACTTTCTTCTTGTGAGAATTTGATTTCCAAGTGATATTTCTTTTCTGGGTTATTGATACTGCCTCCTCCTAGAAAAGAGCCTCTTACCAAATCTTTTATAGCTAATTCTGGTATGGCTTCTTGTAACCCAATTTTCCCATTTTGGATTTCTAATCCTTTTGTCAACTGCTTTTTCGAAAAGAAAATGGAAAAAGTTTTTCCTTGTAAATCAATCGTATATTCCATGATACCGCAAGTTGCTTAATAGTTTCGCAAAACGGTTGATGGTATATTGGCTTTCGGTAGAAAAGCGAATATTTTGCCCTACAACTGCTGTATTAGCACTGATGCAAAAGCCAATTAGTTCGATTTGTAAACTATCTTTTTGCGTGTAATTATTTAATTTACTAAGTTCCTCTTTTACATCGGTTGAAAACGACATCCTATTTCCTCCTTAATTTGATCACACGGTCAAGGCCTGCTAAATCTTTTTCAATTCCTTCCCATACAAGACCTATCTCTTCTTTTTGTTCTTGCCAAATGGCTTTTACCGCTTCGGCTTGATCATACCCAATTTCACAAAGTAGCCAGCCACCAGAAACAAGATATTGGTCAGCTTTTCTAAAAAGCTCACGATAAAAGCTGAGTCCATCTTCTCCTCCATCTAAAGCAAGTTTCGGTTCTTTCTGCACTTCTAGCGATAAGGTTTTTATGGTAGCAGTTGGAATATATGGTGGATTAGAAACAATTACATGGTATGTTCCTTTTACCTTTTCCCATAAATCTGTTTGCAAGATTTCTATTTTTTCTGCTACACCATTTTCTTGTGCATTCTTTTGGGCAATTCCTAATGCTTTTTCGCTAATATCTGCTAAAGTTACCTTACACACCTTTTTCCCATACTGAGCAATGGAGATACCGCACGCATCCGCTTCCTGTGCATAAATCTAAAACCATTGCATTGTCTGGTAATCTTCTTAATGCTTCTTCCACTAAAATTTCTGTATCTGGTTGTGGAATTAAAACATCTGGTGTTATATAGAATGGCAGTCCCATAAATTCTTGGTTTTGCAAAATATATTGGATTGGTTCTCCTGCTAGTAGCCTTTGCACCATCGAAAAAAAGATTTCTTGCTGCTTCTTCGTTACCATTTCCTTTTCTTTCATTATTAGTTGTACTAAGTCCAAGTTCAATAAATGGGCTAAAAGACGATTTGCCTTTTGTCTTGCTTCTGGTATACCTGCTTGCTTTAATCGCTTTATTCCTTCTTTTTGCAGTTCTTGTATTTCCACTGTTTATCCTCTTCTTTTTTGTTTTTATTTGGATTTTACCATACACTAGCCAAAAATACAATTTTTTTGCATTTTCTGTTTTTTTGCTTTCATTTTTATTTTTTGTATATTATAATGTGTGAGAATAAAAAAGGAGATGTCAAAAATGAAACAGAAATTGATTACAATTGTATTATCTTTAATTGTTACTTTGATGCCTTTACTGGTTAAGCCTAATCCAGATTATGCTTTACTAAAGTTTTGGGTTTTAATCTTAGGCGGAATTGCCTTACTGATATTATTACTTGCGAGTTATCGTGAATTAAAAATTGACAAAAAAGATATTATTCTTTTTGTTTTTCTAACCCTTATTTTTATTAGTGCTCTTTTTTCGAGCAATATTTTTGTTTCTATTTTGGGCTCAACTCGTTTCCATGCTGGGTTTGTTACCTTTATTTTCTTTGTTTGCATTTACTTGGCTGCCAAGAAATTTTTTCATTACGAAAAGATAGAGGAGTTTTTGAATATTTTATTCTATTCCTCTCTATTTATTGGTATCTTTGGAATTCTGCAAAACTATATTTCAATTCCTGCTTTAAGCCCACTCTTTGACGCAGGAGTTTGTTCTACCTTTGGAAATTCCAATTATTTTGGTACTTATATTAGTCTTATTTTACCTGCCTCCATTGTACTGTTTATTCTAAAAGAAAGCAAGAAGGGATTCATTTTGAGTTCTGTTCTCTTCTTTAATCTACTTTCATCTGGTACAAGAAGTGCATGGGTTTCCTTTGGTGTTATTGCTATTCTTGGAATCATCTACTTAGTCAAACAAAAAAACAAAGTCTATTTCAAGAGATTTGGAATTTTGTCTATTTGCTTTATTGCGATTTATTTGCTTTTAATGTTTCTTCCAATGGGAGCAATCGTCCATAGCAAGTCCCAATCTTTGAAAAGTGATTTAGACATTACGTTAGGCGTTCTTCTTCATAAGGACGGTGCTTCTTCGGAAAAATTTCTCTCTACTGGTTCTGGTAGAATGGATATCTGGAGAATTTGCTTGAATCTAGTTGGTAAAAAACCGCTCTTTGGATGTGGTCCAGATAATTTACGCTTTGGAATCGTACAAAACTTTTTTTGGGACGCCTTTCATTATGCTTCGCAACATAGTGGTTCTATTATCAATAATGCACATAATGAATATTTGCATATTGCGGCAACTATGGGTATTCCTGCTCTTATTGTTTACCTATTATTTCTTGGTAGTATTCTACGAGGTAAACTTAAATATATGTTCCAGGATAAAGTAACTTTTACACTCTGTCTTGTCATTATTGGCTATCTAACGCAAGCACTTTTTATCAATTATACACTGGGGATTGCCCCTTTGTTTTGGATGATACTCGGACTGGCTGATAATCCTCAATTTAAGGATAGCTTAGGAAATTTATTAGGAGAAAGACGCTATTTGAAATAGGGTCTTTTCTCATTTTAACAAAGTTTTTCTTGTTTTTTCCCTATCTTTTGCTATAATGAATGTATGAAAAATTTGAAAGTTGAAACCAAAGAAGATGGAAAAAAATTAAATACTTTTGTTACTTCTCATTTTCCGCATTTGAAGCAAAACGCTTTTCAAAAAGCACTCCGTAAGAAAGATATTCGTGTCAATGGAAAACGTGTGAATGAAAATGTCATTTTGCATACGAATGACGAAGTAATTCTTTATCTAACAGACGATGTTTTAGCTGGCTCTATTTCACCTGCACCTTGTAGTTTCCAACCTATTTATGAGGATGAAAATATTGCGGTTTACTGCAAGCCTGCTGGAATGGAAACACAAGGGCACGGTTCTTTTACCGAACATATGCAAAATGCAAATCCAGAGCAATATTTGGAGCCCTGCCATCGTTTAGACCGTAACACTTCTGGTCTTATTCTCTATGCCAAATCGCCAGAGGCTCGTGAAATTCTTTTTACCAAGTTTAAGAAACGTGAAATCGAAAAACATTATCGTGCAACCGTTCTTGGTATCCCTAAGAAAAAAGCTGCTACTCTAGTCGATTACCTTTTCAAAGATGCGAAAAAATCTCAAGTCTATATTTCTCATACGCCAAAGCCTGGCTATGTTAAGATTATTACCCAATACACCTTGCTTTCGAGTGATTTCAAGAATAACACATCCGTTTTGGATGTGCAAATTCATACTGGGAGAACCCACCAAATTCGAGCGCATCTTGCTTTTATTGGTTACCCAATCCTTGGAGATGGAAAATATGGAGATGCTCGTATGAATAAGCAATTTCATAAAAGTACCCAAGATTTAGTTAGTTATTCGCTTCATTTTGCTTTTTCCACGGATAGTGGTATTTTACAATACTTAAACGGAAAGACCATCCAAATTTAACTGGATTGGTCTTTTATCTTCTTATTTTATCTGGATAATTTCTACTCCATTTTTCGCTAGCAAATCTGCTGTTACTCCATTTCCTTCTATGCTATGATGCTGAAACGTCCCATCATAAATCTCGCCATAGCCACAAGAGGGGCTTCTTTTTTTGAGTAAGGCTTTTTTGACACCATATTTTTGTGCAAGGAATAGACATTCTTGTGCTCCTTTGGTATATTGCTCTGTTACATCTTTTCCCTCATTGGTTACGATCTTATCTCCCACTTTTTCAGCAGGTGGACGTGGTGTTGCAAGTCCTCCCATAATTTCAGGGCAAATGGGAATTACCTCATAATCTTTCAAAAACTCGTCAATTTCTTCTGCTCCATTATTGTCACCAGTATATTTACAATTCAAGCCTAATAGACAAGCACTGACTAAGATTTTTTCTTTCATTTTCTTTCTTCCTTTACCATTTCTAGAATTTCTTGTTTTAATACGGCTACCATATCTTCTTGTTTAATTTTGCGAATAATTTCTCCTTTTTTGAATAACAAGCCTTCTCCAATTCCTCCTGCAATTCCAATGTCTGCTTCTCTTGCTTCTCCTGGTCCGTTTACCGCACAGCCCATAACCGCCACCTTGATATCTGAATGAATATCTTGCAAAAATTCTTCCATCTGTTTGGCAATTGGAATTAAATCAATTTGAGTTCTTCCACAAGTTGGACAAGCAATCAAGGTTGGAGAAGCATATAGATTGCAGTCTTTTAGAATTTCCTTTGCTACAACCACTTCTTTAACTGGGTCATCGGATAAGGACACACGAAGTGTATCACCAATTCCTTCTCTTAGCATAACACCTAGTCCAATACTGGATTTAATCGTTCCACTAAACTCAGTTCCTGCTTCTGTGATGCCTAAATGAAGTGGATAGTCAAAGGTTTGACTTGCTTTTTCATAGGCCGCAATACAAAGGTCCAAATTCGATGCTTTTAAGGAAATGGCAATATCTCGGAAACCAAATTCTTCTAGCATTTGTGCTTGTAAGACAGCACTTTCAACCATAGCCTCCGCAGTTGGACTTCCTCCATACTTTTCCAGTAAATCCTTTTGTAATGAGCCACCATTCACTCCAATACGAATTGGGATATTCTTTTCCTTACACGCCTCTGCCACTGCTTTCACACGCTCTTTTGCGCCAATATTTCCTGGGTTGATACGAATTTTATCCACCCCTGCCTTTACTGCTTCTAGTGCAATTTGGTAATCAAAATGGATATCCGCAACAATTGGAATATGAATTTGTTCTTTGATGGCACGAATGGCTTTTGCATCTTCGGTATCTAAGCATGCTACACGAATAGTTTCACAACCTACTTTTTCCAATTCTAAAATTTGCTTTACCGTTGCTTCTACGTCTTTTGTTTTGGTATTACACATAGATTGGATAACAACTTTGTTTTGTCCTCCAATTTGAACATTACCAACTTGTATGGTTCTGGTTTGGTTACGTTTTTTCATGTTTTTCCCCTTTTCTCTTTTTTCTTTATTAAATCAGAAAAACAAACTTTTTTCAAGTAAAAACGACAAAGCACCCCAAAACCTTACAGTTTGAAAGTGCTTTGCCGTTTTGTTTACCGCTTAGGGCAAACCTTCCACGCGACAGTTGCCGCCTGGAGCAGTTGGTGAATGGGGAGGCGCTTCTCGCCGACACTGGAGTCGACAACCAGGGCTTCTTGGTCGTGAATTGCCACCAAGATAACAAAGTGCCCACCAGGTCTCATAGGGTCTTGATGGTACCTGCTGTTTTCCACACGCATCGGAACCATTCTGCCTTCCTTCAGCTCCTCGTACACATCTTGTACCCAGAGCAGTCGGGTTTCTTGGACTGGTCTGCGCTTGGCGTAGTGACCAATCAAGTTGTCCAGCAGGACATGAACACCACCGATGCCGGAGGGCATCCCAATGTACGGATAAGCATCCTCCAACTTGGTGATATCCTCTTGCTTGACGTCTTCCGGCAGCACTTCCAGTGCCTCCTTCAGAGTCGCGGTTGGTGTGTAGAACGTTTTGGAAACCTTTTCAAATTGCCAGGCCCGATAGCCTCTCTCCACCATCATGTCTCTCAGAGCCAGTACCGAAGTACGGACGCCGTAGAAGTCCAGAAGGTGTTTGGCCACAAAGACCAGACAGCCGGCACGCTCCATGGTATTGGCGGCGCCGAAGGGCAAGTCCTTCCACTTGGAATTGGTCGCCAGGTAGGCAGCATCCGGAATATGTCCGGTTACGTCGGGAGCCTTCGCCCCCGTTTCCACCTCATGTTTCACGGATTCTTGCCAGTTCTCACTGATGGTCTGCTCGATTACTCGCCGACTTTTGTACTGTTCCTCTGGAACAATACTGGGTACCAGGTAGATCGGTTCTCCCACAGATTTTCACCCTTTCTGTTTTATTCACGCAAAATGCGCTTTTAATAGTATACCATATTTTGGCTCATTTGTCCAATCGGCTAGGCTTTTGTGCCAAAAATATGAGACTACAAATTACTGTAGTCCCATATAGGTTCTTTTTTCACTTCACTATCTTTTTAAGCTTCTTTTTTTGCCTCTTCACTAGTTGGTACTTTCTTTTTGCGTCCACGTTTTCCTGGTTGCTTGTTTTCTTTCATTTTGGTTTGCAAATATTGCATCATTTCTCTTTGTAATCTTCTTTGAATCGCTTCTTCTTTCTTTTCTAATTTCTTCATTAACGCTTCTTTTTGGCGAATGGTTAACGTATCTAGCCATTCTTCATTCCAGTCTTCTAGTCCTTCTAGACTGGCTTGAAATCTTGTGGATACTTCACTTTGGATTTGCTTTTTCATACTATTTTTTAATTCTAGGAAGTCTTGTTCTGTTTTTTCTTGTTCTTCTTCGGATAGATCTTTTTTCTGGCGATTTGCCATACGTGCTCGTTGCAAGGTTTCAAATAGTTCTACTTTTTGACTAACTAATTTACTTACGGTGTCTTGCATACTGGCATCAATTTCATCTTCAAATTCTTCTACTTGTTCCAAAAGTTTTTCCGTTTGTTGTTTCATTTCATCTCTTTTTACTTTTGGTGAAATTTCTCCACTTGGGAAGATTGCTTCTGGATTTTTCTCTTTTTTGAAGCGTTTATTGGCTTCTTTGATAACAGTAGCAACGGTAAGTATATCTTCTGCTGTTTCGTCTTCCTCTTCTTCTATCTCTTCTTGTTCTGTCATTTCATTGATAATGCAACCAAATACACTACTTTCTGCACTTTCTATTTCATTTTTGCGTTTTTGTAAATCTCGTAATCTGGTTTCTCCCATTTTTACAATTAGGATAACGGTATCGATTAGTGGCGTTAATACCACACAATCGCTGACTTGTTCCTCTTCTTCTACAAAGGCTGGTAGGTCAATGATTACGATATCATAGAGGTATTTACTAATGGCTAACACTCTCTTCATACGAGTCGAACGAAGAAACTCAGCTGGATTTAGTGGCATGGTTCCATTTACCAATACATGCAAGTTTGGTGTTTTGGTTTCTTGGATATATTTTTTGGCTAATGTGAAGTCTTTACTTGGCGTTCCAGTAAGAGCATCTGCATATTCGGTTAATCCTTTTTCACTTTCTACTGAGAAGGCAAAAGTTTGCTCTTCTTTTCGTACATTGCAATCCATAAACAATACTTTTAAGTCTGCTTTTGCACATGCTTTTGCTACATTTACAGCGGTAAAAGTAGTTCCTTCTTGTGGTAACATACTCGTAAAAATAAAGGTTTTTGCTTTTTTCTTTTTATTGTTCATGCGGATACTTTGCTGAACTTTACGTGCCCAATCGATACTGGTTGGGTCTTGTGGAATATTGCCTAACACTGGAAGATTGGTATATTCTTCGATTTCTTTTTCGGTTTTGATGGTATCGTTAAATCGATAGATGACTGCAATATAGATGGCAGATACAAGTACGCCAATCGCACCAAAGACAAGCATGGATAGATAATGCATATTGCTCGATTTGGTTGGCAATTTAGCATTATCCACTATACCCATTTGTTCAAAATGGTAGGTTTCCTTCATTTTCTCTAAGAAAACCTTGGCTGTTTCCCTAGTAATTTTCATGGCTTGTTCTGGACTTTCATCTGTTACCGTAATGGCTAGAATATAGGTATCTTTTTCTGCCTTTACTTGGATTTGTTCTGCCAATTCTTTTTCCGTTTGCTCTAATGCCAAGTTTTGAATGACTTGTTTTAAGATATCTGAGCTAGTTACTCGCTTGCTGTAAACACTCATTGAAGTCGGACGTGAACTTGCTTTTAGGCTGCTTTTTTCAATCTCACTGGTTACCTCTGGTATGAGTAAAATTCGTGAAGTGGATTGATACACTTGTGGCATCCCAAAGAAAGAGTATAGATAGCCAATTTCAACAAAAACTAAGAAAATAATACATAGAATAATTGCTTTACGGTTTACAATATTACGAATTCTTTTTTCTTCCACGCTTTGGTTTCGCTTCATTTTTTTCACCCTTTTCCTGATTACTTTGGATTTTCTCGGCTTTCTCTTGCCCCTCTTTCTTTTGTTTGATTTCTTCTCTTTTCTTTTTCTGTGCTTGTTCGATTTCTTTGCGTTGTTCTACGATACTGCTAATTCCCATATAGCCAATGGATAGGACAATTCCTGCAAGGCAGAAAAGAAGAATGTCTTGGACAGGAAGCATATAGTATGCTCTTTCTGGAATTGTGGCTTCTTCTGGAATAGCAATTTGTTGGATATGATAGGTTTCTTGTGCCTTTTTCTGAAATCCCTCTGCTAATTCATTGGCAATTCTAGTTGCATCTTGTGGATTTTCTTGGTTTACCGTGATTTGAAGAAAAGTGGATTCTGGCACTTGTTTTACAGAAATATCTTTTTGTAATTCTTGCACTTCTAAGTCTAATGCTAAATTCTGGATGGTTTCTTCTAGCATGATTTCACTTTTCAAAATTTCACAATAGGTAGCCATTCTCTTTTCGTCTACACGACCACTATTTTTGTCTGCTACTTCTAGCATAATGGTTGATTGATAAAATGGCACTGTGAAATTTAAGGTGTATGCAATACTAAGAAGAAAGAACAAGAAGACAGTTACAAGAATTTGGACTTTTTTCTCCCATATTTGGTATCCAATCTTACTAAAATCTACTTTTTTCATCGTTTTCCTCTCTTTTTCCTTGTTATTTTGCCATTATTCTATCACTTTATGTCAAACAATTCAAGCATTTCCGCTATATTTCGCCATTTTGCTATGATGTTTTGTTACTGGATTGCGATACGTCCCGATTTTATTTCACTGGATTGCTCATCTTCCTTGGTAAATGGTATCACATAACAGGCCATTTTTTCGAGGTCAAGATATGGGATTTCCTCTTCAATGGAGTAGACTTTTTCTTCTCGGTTGAAGAGTTTTAAGTCAATAATCTTATTCGAGGATTTTCCATTTTCTTCTTCCTCTTTTTCAGCAAGTTGTTCTTCTACTTGTGTGTACTGTTCTTGTAATGTTTGGATGTTTTCTAATACCGTTTCTTCTAACTTTTCTAAGCGATGGAGAACCTGTCTATTTTGTTTACTAATTCCATTTGTTTTGGCTTGCTCCATTCCGGCTAACATTTCTTGCTGGATTTTCTCGGCTAATCTATTTTGGAATTCGTCTAATTGCTGTTTCCATACTTCTTGTTGCTGTTTCTCTTGGTTATTCTTTCTGGCTTGTTGCAAAGTGTCTAGTAGTTCTAATCTTTGGTCTACTAATTTCGCCATTTGTTTTACTAATTTTTCGGTCATATTTTTTTCAAATTCGGCTAATGTTTTTCCAAAATCTTCGCTTGGTTCAGCCACTTCTTGCTCCATTGCTTCTGAGGTTGGTTGAGGCATTTCTTCGCGACTGTTTTCTAATTTTTGTTTTGCTTGGGCAATCACTTCTTCCACAGACAATGTCTGTTTTGCTTGGGATGGGCTTGGTAATCTGTTGGAATGTCCGTAATAGTAACCTTTTCCATAGGCTTTTTTGTCCATCTCCATTTGATTAACAATTCCACCGATTAAATTTCCTTTGACTCCTCGGATGGATTTTACAACCTCTTGGAAATCTGTTAGTTTGGTTTGGTTCGCTCTTGCAATTAAAATAACCGAGTCTACTATTGTAGATAATATCACACTATCTGTTACTAATTTGCAAGGTGGAGCATCTAAGATAATGACATCATAGGCTTGTTTCCATAGAGCTAGTAAGTCGTGCATTTTCGGCGAGCCAATGAGTTCCGATGGATTTGGTGGTAAAATTCCATTGGTTAAAATATGTAGATTTGCAATTTGTGTGGTTTGTATATATTCTCTTCCTAGTTCTAGGTTTTCCTTGCTATCTTTTGTCATATGGAGCAGATATTGAGATAGTCCTTTTTCATTTGGTACATGAAAAATTTTGCTAATCCTTCCTTTTCGCATATCTGCGTCAATGAAGTAATACCTTTTGATTGGCTTCTGCGAAGGAAACAGCAAGATTGGCTGCTGTGAAACTTTTTCCTTCTTGTGGCATACAACTGGTAATTACAATAGTTTTTGCCTTTTTCACCGAATTCATGTACAAGATATTTGTACGAATCGTGTTGATACATTCTGTTGCAAAAGATTTGGCTTGTGCATGCTGGATAATTTCTTCTGCTTTCTCTTGAACTGGTATTTTGCCTAACGTTTTCAAACCTGCATATTCTTCCATGTCTTCTTCTGTTTTAATGGTATTATCTAGCAAATAAATACCAAGGATAAAAATTCCAGAAGTTATGAGTCCAATCGTAGCAAATAAGACAATATCTTTTTTATGGTGGATATTGTTTGGCTGTGTTGGCACAATTGGTTTATCCACCATTCCAATATTATTCAAATGGTAAATTGATTGGATTTCTTGCAAAAATACTTTGGCTAATTCTTCTGTTTTCTTCTTTGCCATTTCTGGATTTTGGTCTGTTATTGCCATTTCAATGATATACGTGTCTGGTAGGACTTTTACTTGTATCTCTTTTGCAAATTCTTCTTCGGATATGGTCAATCCTAAGTTTTGAATGACTTGTTTTAATACTTTGGATTGTTTGGCAATATTACTATAGGTTGTAATCAGTCCAGAATTTAAGGTTAGGTCTGAACTAGTCAGGGTTCTATCTTCTGCTGTTTCATTTGGGATAAGGAGAAGGGTTGCAGTCGCTTGATAGGTTGGAATAACAGCATGAAAAGAATACCAATAGCCTGCTAGCAAAAAAGCGGTCATTAGTAGTGCAATACTTCCTAATTTGTTTTTCATAATCTTCCAAATTCGCTTGCATTCAATTCCTGAAGTATTTTCCACTGTTTTCCTCCTTATCTTTTCCATTTATCCCAAAACGATATGGGAAGTTTCTCAATTTTTTCGATGGAAATGGTTCCATTTTCTAATACCTTTTGTGGATTGGTTTGGGTTAATTCTTCTACTTTTTCTTTTCCTAGATTTTTTTCTAATTGTGCTATTATCTGCGGTATTTGCTGATAAATTCCTTGTGGTCTATGGCTATCTGTTCCCAAAAACTGAATTTGGTTTGCAAAAAGCAATTTGCAAATAAGATTTTGTGCTTTTTTTCCATATTGTCCGATATAACTTCCAAAATTGCCTTGCATGAGCACTCCTTTTTGCAATAGCGCTTCAACCAATTCTGGTTCTTTTTGTATAAATTCGTAACGTTCTGGATGTGCTAAAATAGGGCGATATCCCTTTTCTCGCATTGTATAAATGCAATGTTCCAAATTCATTGGCTTTGTATGAAAGGGTAGTTCAAAAAGAAGATAGTTCGTTCCAGCAATAGTAGAAGCTTCTTTTTGCTGTATTTTTTCCACCATATTTTCAGATAAATAGATTTCACTTGCCAAATACAAAGATAGTTTTGTTTGTTCTTGCATTTGCTTTCGTAAGCCTTCTCGCTCATCTTCCTTTGCTTGGTAATATGGTTCTAGATAGTGGGAAGTGAGTATAATTTTCGTAAAGCCTGCTTTTTCTGCCTCTTGAAGCATTGTTTTCGTTTCTTCTAGGCTGTGTGCTCCATCATCCATATTGGGTAATAGATGGGTATGGAAATCGATCATAACGTCGCTATCTCCTTTATTTTGAGCCATAATAGTAATGTTCACGGTATTGTTTAGCTTGCATTTCTACTTTGTTTAGGACGGTTCCTGCAATTTTGCCACCAACTTTTTGAATACCATCCATCATTTTTTTCAAATTTTCTCGCTTGGTTCCTTTGCACAAAGTAACAATTACAGTCGAGTCCATCATAGTGGTTAAGATCAGAGAGTCTGTAACCAATTCGGTTGGTGGTCCGTCCACAATAATCATATCATAGGCAGATTTTAGTTTTTGGATTACATTTCTTGTTGCTTCGGATACTAATAGTTCGGATGGGTTTGGCGGGATATCTCCGGCTGTCATAAGGCTTAGGTTTTCAACTTCGGTTTCTTGGATATATTGGTCAAGTATTAGTTCTTCTTGGTAATCCACTAACGCATTGGATAATCCTGGTTTTGGTAGGCGGTCGAAAATATGGTCTTGTCTTCCTCTACGCATATCCGCATCAATGAGAATAACCTTTTTTCCCGTTTGTGCAAATGTAATGGCTAAGTTTGCTGAAATGAAACTTTTGCCCTCTTGTGGCATCGTAGAAGTTACTAGGATGGTTTGCATATTTTCTTGATTATTCATAAATTGCAAATTGGTACGAAGCGAACGAAACAACTCGGAGATTGGAGATTTTGGGTCCTGCTGGACAAATAATTCTCTTGCTTCCTTTTTCATTTCACAATTTGGAATAGAAGCCAAAACAGGCACTCCAAATTCACTTTCAATTCCTTCTGCAGATTTTACGGTCTGATCAAAGATATTGGCAAAAAATACATAGGCACAAGCAACTAGAAATCCAATCCCAACAAAAATGACAACATCTTTGGTATGGTTAATATTGTTTGGTTTTTCTGGAATACTGGCTTCGTCCATTACTTGAATATTGCTAATGTTGTATAACTCTTTGACTTGTTTGGCAAATACACGTACCAATTCATTGGCAATGCGTGCCGCTTCTTGTGGATTTTCATGTTGAACCGATACTTCTAATAATTCTGCATTTTGTGCAGCCTTTACGCTAACATTTTTTTGCAATTCTTCTCTCGTTAATGGAAGTTTTAAGTTTTGAATGGTTTGGTCTAACACAATTTTGCTTTGTGCTAATTTGCTATAGGTTGTTAATAGTTTGGTATTGATGGAAATGTCTGCTGCTGTAATTTGGGTATTGGTTCCCTCTTGCGGTTTACTCGCTGATACTAATACCACCATAACGCTAGAACGGTAAATTGGTGTCGTAAGTTTTACAGTATATCCCACACCAAGCACGAAAAAGAGGAATACAATCAAAAGGATGTGTATTCTCTTGCTCCACAAGGTATGAAATATGTCTTTCAAAACGACCTCTTCCATCGATTCCCCCACTTACTTTTTCTCATTTTTCATACGGGTATTATTATACCATTTTATGTCAATTTAGTCAATGATATCCAGTTAATTTGGCGTTTTGCTAAGAAAAAAGTTCACAAAATGTGAACTTTTTAGTTGGAACTGCTTTCTAGTTGGTTTTTGAAACACTTTTTATATTCTTCTATTTTATCGTAATCAATTTTGCCTATCTTAAATAAAATTTGGCTATCAAGAATACGATATATTTCATCTGTCTTTACAATACTATCTTTTCGTAAATGATTTTTGGCATCTTTTTCCACGAACTTATTACTTTTGTATTTTAGTTTTTCTAAATTGGAAGATAATATCATACCAAAATTTTCGATTGGAATAGCAGTATTGTTTCGGTCAATGATAACAAAAAAATGATTCGTTCCCATTGTCCCATCTGAATATTTATATTTTTGTACGAATACAATATCTCCAACTTCATATTCTTTTCGATAAATTTCGCTATCTTCTTCTAATACATTTTCAATCTTTCCCTTGTGCCACTCTTCTTCTACAGGAAACTCTTCAAATGCTTCTTCTAAATCTCTTACTTTATTATGTTGATAGGC
>CANSOY010000012.1 GCA_947648765.1 uncultured Clostridium sp. | reverse complement strand
CCATTTCCAAAGAAAAATTAGTTATTTTAGTAACTCATGAGGTAGAACTTGCAAATTTTTATGCAACCCGTATTGTAGAAGTGCAAGATGGAAAAGTAACCAAAGACTATCCAAATGAAAATGCAGATACCTTAGAATACCGCCTAGATAATAAGATTTACTTACAAGACATGGAAGAAACTAAAACAGATGCTAATGGAAAGATTGAACTTGCCATTTATACTGAGCCAAACACGGAGAAAATGCAAGTTACCATTGCAATCCGAAACAACAATCTATACATTCAAGCCAAAGACAAAAAGGTTGAAGTGGTAGATGAAGACTCTGCGATTGAATTAGTGAACGACCATTACCAGAAAATCGATAAAAGTATTTATGAGAAGTATACCTATGATTTAGATGCTGTTTCTGATCAAAAATATACACCAAAATATCGTTCCATTTATGGACTATTTCGCTCAATTCGAGTAGGTTTTCGTCGTATTCTAAATTACAGTATTATCAAGAAAATTTTACTCCTTGGATTTTTCGCTTCTGCGATGTTTATTGTATACAGTGTTACCAATGTGGCAGGAATTCGAGACGTACGCGAAACAGATTACTTGAAAGAAGACAAACATTATGTGCAAGTATCCGAAACACGTGTATCGGTCGAGGAATTTAACAAATTCGAGGAAATGGATAACATCGACTATATCTTGCCAGGGGATGGAAAAGTAAGTTTCAAATTGAAAATGGATACGTATTATCAATTGTCCCAGTATACATTCGAATTACCAGGAACATTGGTGGCACTTGATAAAATTAGTCAAGAGGACATTATTCTCGGCAAAATGCCAGAAAATGAATATGAGATCGTAATCGATAAGAAAATTTTAACTGATTTACGAGATGATCCATCCACGATGTTCCGCAATATGGGAGTGAAACACGAAAGCGATTTATTAAATCAAGTGGTTCGTGTTAATGCAATGCCAGACTTCAAAATTGTTGGGTTTGTAGACAAATTATCGCCTTCGATTTATGCAGACAGGAGTGTATTTATTAACCTTATGAACAACATGGAAAAAGCAAATTATGGCACGTATTGGGATGATCCGAATAAAGCAGAAGTCTTAGATTATGAACTATTGCTAGACGATATTACTATCAAAAAAGGACGCCCTCCACAAAACGATTATGAGGTCATTATCAACAAAAGTAATGAGGGAGTTCAAAAGTTAAACAAGCCTTTGAAAGATATTAAAGTCAATGAAAAAGAATTAAAAGTAGTCGGATTTTATGAGAGTAAAGAGAACCGACAAGATTACTTGGTAAATGCTAATACCATTCGTGAAAATGTCATTAGCAAAAACACAGGGGCAATGGTATACACCGAAGATAAAGCAGGTGTTGTAGATACCTTGCGTTATGAATATGGAAAAAATGCAAAAGACTGCTACGAAAGAGATAAAACAGCATATTTCGAGTCTAAGAATGACGAAATGAGAAGTGCTATCATTTTTGCAGCGATCATCTTTGCGGTTTCTCTTGTAGAAATTTACCTCATGATACGTTCTTCGTTCTTATCCCGTATCAAAGAAATTGGGGTATATCGAGCAATTGGTGTAAAGAAAACAGATATTTACCGTATGTTTATAGGAGAAATTTTATCGATTACAACACTTGCTAGTTTACCAGGAATTGCATTGATGGCATATATTTTAACCCAAGTATCTCAAATCTCGTATGTAAGTCGAATGTTTATTGTAAATGGAGCAACCATAGGGCTTAGCCTACTCATTGTCTATGGATTCAATTTACTTGTGGGATTAGCACCATTGTATCGTGTGTTACGCAAAACACCAGCGAACATTCTAGCAAGACATGATGTCGAGTAGAAAGGAGGATATGATGCTAAAATTAGAAAATGTATCCAAATTCTACTATAACAAAGGTATGATAACCTCAGGCTTTACAAGAGTTAATTTAGAGTTAAAAATAGGTGAATTTGTGGTTATCACAGGAGAGTCTGGAAGCGGAAAAAGTACCTTATTAAATGTTATATCAGGCTTAGACAGTTACGAAGAAGGCGAGATGTATGTAAATGGCAAAGAAACAAGCCATTATACCGAAAAAGATTTTGAAGATTACCGCCGAAAATATGTTGCAAATATCTTTCAAAGTTTCAATTTAGTCAATAGTTACACAGTTTACCAGAACGTGGAATTAGTGCTCCTTTTGAATGGTTACAAAAAGAAAGAAATCAAAGCAAAAGTCTTGGATATGATAGACCAAGTAGGTTTAACGGAGTTTAAGAATACGAAAGTATCCAAATTATCTGGTGGGCAAAAGCAAAGAGTAGCCATAGCCAGAGCCATGATAAAAGAAACACCAATTATTGTAGCAGACGAGCCAACTGGAAACCTAGATAGTACCTCTGCCAAGGAAGTAATTGAAATCTTGAAAAAAGTGGCAAAAGATAAATTGGTCGTTATGGTAACACATAATATGGAGCAAGTAGAAGAATTTGCGACCAGAGTAATTAAAATGCACGATGGCAGAATTTTGGAAAATACTTGCCGTAAAAAAGTAGAAAAAGAAGCACCTGCGAAACAAAGTGAATACCGCAAAATTGGGGTAGTAAATCAAGTACGATTAGGGCTTCGTAATACCTTCAACATTGTAACCAAATTTGGTTTGCTCTTTTTGGTATTCTTCTTTGTAAGTAGTGCTATCCTTGCTGAATATGCTAGTTTCCAAATGTCGGAGGAGAAAAATAAGAAAGCCATTACAACAATGATATTCTCAAGCCCTTCCGAAAAAAGAGTAATTATTAACAAGCAAGACAGAACTCAGTTCACAGAGGAAGATTACGAACGAATAAGAGCAATCCAAGGCGTGGACTATGTGGTAGAAGATGACCTACTAATTGATGGAAAAACCAAAATCCAGAATATAGAAGGTGGCGTCTTTGATGTTAGTATTTTAGCACAACTCTATACGGTAGATATGTTCAATGAAAATCTAACACATGGAAGAATGCCAGAAAATGAAAAAGAGGCTATTCTAGTAGCAGATGAACAAAGATATTGGCTAACAGATAAACTGGAAGACATACTATATAAACCGTTCAAAATAACAGACTCAGAAAGAGATGGCTGGTCATCCAATGACCCGGTAGTTGCGGAAATTGTCATTGTAGGAATTGAGGCAAAGCCACATACCGACTGGCAGAACCAAGAGGAAAAAATCTATGTTTCCAAAGAAGTGCAAAAGGAAGTACGAAAAGTAACTAATAAAAATTACAGTAGTGTGAAAATGCTCATGAACAATCGATTTTATCAATATGAATTAACACCTTCTAGTGTTGTGAAACCGGGAACAGCCGTGATTTCAGAAGAAATGAAAATGCACTATAAGAATGGAAATGCGAAAAAACAGTCAATGGATATTTTTCTAGAAAATTCATATTACAAAGAAGAATTACATCTAACGGTAGCAGACATTTGTACTAAAAACAACTACCGAAGAACAACCGGACAAAGTAGCTATTCTTCTTGTGCAGGTCGCGTTTTTATTAGCGAAGAGGACTATGACTTACTATATAATAAACCATCGTATCAGTCGAGTGTCTATGTGAATGATACTGACCAAATTGAACAGGTACTAGCGGAGTTAAATAATATAGGAATTCATACGAAAAAGATAACAGACTTTGTCGTGAATAACGATTTCGATGCAAGTATGGCCATTCGCATTATAAAAATTGTGGTAACGATTATTGTTATTGTCGTCCTATTCTTCATTTCCTACCTTGTTATCTACTTAATCCTAAAATCCAGAAGTATCTATTATACAACACTTCGTATGTTAGGATCGACGTATCGAAATGTACGAAGGATTTTAGCAATCGAACTATTTACCAATGCAACGATTGCCTATACAGGTTTAATGCTACTACTTGCTAGTGTTCAACAAAACATCTTGAAAATGGAGAATATAGCGGAACTGTTAGCGTATTTACAAGCAAAAGAATATCTTTTGATGTATGCAGTTATTCTCGTTATTACAGTTCTTATCTCGATGAAATTTACAAAGAAAATCTTTCAAAAATCTGCTATGAAAACATATCGCACAGAATAAAGAAAACAAAACAGGTTATTCTTAGAGAGTAGCCTGTTTTTCTGTTCTCGAACGGCTAGTCAAAAAGATTGACATAGTTTATTAAAAGATATAATGTAGCATTGAAAACTAGAAAGGAGAGCAAAAGATGGAAGGAATTATATTAGGAGAGAAGAAAGCCAAATATCCAATTATTCAAGGCGGTATGGGAGTGGGAGTATCCCTCCATAAATTAGCAGGAGCAGTTAGCAAAGAGGGAGGAATTGGCGTTATCTCCACAGCAAATATTGGTTACCAAGAACCAGACTTTGCAACGCATCCACAAGAAGCCAATTTGAGAGCAATCGGAAGTGAAATTCAAAAAGCAAGAGAAATTGCAGGAGAAGATAAAATATTAGCGGTTAATGTGATGGTGGCACTAAGAAATTATACAGAAATTGTGAAGGAATGTGTGAAACAAAAAATTGACCTAATTATCTCTGGGGCAGGCATACCAAAGGAATTGCCAGAGTATGTTATAGGGAGTAAAACGAGAATTGCTCCCATTGTTTCGTCTTTGCGTTGTTGCCAGCTTATTGTAAAACATTGGATTAAAAAATATCAATATGTACCAGATATGATAGTAATAGAAGGTCCAGAAGCGGGAGGACATTTAGGCTTTAAGGAGGAAGAACTAGCAGAGGGAAAACGACCAAAACTAGAGGAGATAACCAAAGAAGTAGTCGCATATATCCATGGAATTGAGAACGAGTACCACAAAAAAATACCAGTTATTAGTGCAGGTGGTATTTGGGACAAAAAAGATATTGAGAAATTTTTGGCACTTGGTGCTTCAGGCGTACAAATGGCAACCCGTTTTGTTACCACAAAGGAATGTGATGCGTCCGACCGTTTCAAACAAGCCTATTTAGACAGCAAGAAAGAGGATATTGCCATTATCCAGAGTCCTGTGGGAATGTTGGGTAGAGCCATCTATAACTCATTTTTGCAGAAAGTAGACGAAAACAAGTGTAGACCGCAAAAATGTTATGCTTGTATCAAAACTTGCCAAATGGCAACAACTCCATATTGTATTACACAAGCCTTAATCAATAGTGTACAAGGCAAACTAGACGATGGGTTGATATTTTGTGGCAGTAATGTACATCGAGCCAAAGAAATTGTTTCTGTCCATGACTTAATTCATGAATTAGTAGATTAGCGTAAGGAAAGCGGAAACTCAACTAATAGTTTGTTTACAATCTTTTGCATCTTTGCTATTCTAAATACAAAGGAGGTAAGATAATGGACCAAATTAAAATTGGAAAATTTATTGCTAAGCAGAGAAAAGAGAAGAAATTAACACAAACTCAATTAGCTGAACAACTAAATATTACAGATCGTGCTATATCCAAATGGGAAAATGGAAAAGCGATGCCAGACTCTTCGATTATGTTAGAATTAAGCAATTTACTGGGTATTAGTGTGAATGAACTATTAGAAGGAGAAAAAGTACAGCAAGAAGAATACCGAAAAGTGGCAGAAGAAAATCTAATTAAAATGAAGCAAAATGAGGAAAACATCCAAAAGAAAGCACGTATTTTGCAAACGATTTTTACGACCCTTTGCCTTGTATTAAGTTTGCTAACTATTGGAATATTTATTGTACACATGGGAATGAACTATGTGATGCCAGATACTTATGACGGAGCCTTGTTTGAAAGTTTAGGTCCACTTTGTATCATCTTAACATTTCTGTTTATTGCAACAAGTGCTATTTTATCTTTTCAAGACAATTATATAATTTCAATGAAGAAAGAGGAAAAAGGAGAGGAAAAGATAAATGTTCGCATGCGAAATTTAGAAGAGGTTTTTAAGGGGCTATGTATGGCTTTTAGCATTCTTATTATTTTGCTTTTACTGTTATACATTGTTTTTAGCGAAGAAATCCTTTTTGCTGCCATTGGCAGATTAGCAATTTTAGCCGTTGTTATCTTTTGGATTTATACCTTTTTGGCGAAGTTTAATCGTAGTTATACCGTTTATAAAAAAGAATAAGGAATTGCAGTTATTTGCTGGTATGTGATATAATCAAGTTGAAAGAAAAACTTGAGGTGGAAAATGAAAAAAATAATCCAACTAAAATGTGCAAATTGTGGAGCAGACCTAAAGATAGAAGAAAAACGAGAAGTTATTTACTGTCAATATTGTGGGACCAAAATGCTATTGGATGACGAAAACGAACATACTTATCGATACATCGATGAGGCAGAGATAAAACGAGCAGAAACAGAGCAAATGGTAAAATTAAAAGAACTGGAACTCAAAGAAAAAAGACAAGAAGAAAACAAGAAAAAGGCGAAAATGAACGGATACAAATGCCTCTTGCTAGTAGTTGGCTGTGTGCTATTGCTCACACTACCACTTTTCTATGAGAAAAGAGCATCGAGCAAACAGGAAGAAGAACTACAACAAATTGTAAACGAGGTTAAACTAGATGTACAAAATGAAAAATTTGAAGATGCATATCTAAGAGCAAAATCCATTCAATATACAGCAAATTGGAGTAGTGAGATAGAAGAAAAATGGGATAATATCCGAAAAGAAATAATAGACTATGTCATTCAAAAGGAAAAAGAAGTAACAGGAAAATCAAAGCATAAACCAGAAAAGAATGTTTTTTTGAGTAATCTTTTTCAGTAAAAAAGAAATCACAAACCAATAGAAAAGGAGTGTCCATTTTTGGATACTCTTTTTGTTTCGTATAAAATCCATTGCAAAATGTCAAAATTTGAGGTAAAATGGAGAAGAAAGAGGGGATTGAAATGGAACGATTTAAGAGAATGTACAGTCAAGGCGTTGTAACCGTGAGTGAAATATGGGTAGATAAACAGACTGGAGTAAATTACCTTTACCATAGAGATGGCTATTCAGGTGGAATGACACCACTTTTGGATGCCAAAGGAAATATTGTTGTAACCCCAATCGACGAACCATAAAAGAAAAGAGATGGAAAAATGATAATTTTAATAGAAGCAGTTATGGCACTCATTGCGATTGCAGTGGTAGTTGCCGTTTTTTATAAAAAAGATAGTAAGAAAGTAATGTGGCTTACCGTTGGGATTGGCGTGTTAATGCTAATTTGTGTACCACTTACGATTGTATTGGAAGACCCAAAAATGGAAACGAGAGAAGTCATCCAAATTCAAGTAAATATGGCAAAACAATTAAGTCAGCCACATACAGAATATATGTTCCACGATGTTACACAAAATGTGAAAGTAGAGGGAAATGTAGATTACAGCAAAATTGGAACCTATGAAATTGAATATGAAGTACCAAAACTATTTGGAACCTATAAACAAAAACAAATTGTCGAGGTAGTGGATACCACGCCACCAGAAATTGAATTAGAAGGTGGAGAAGCAGTAACCTATTCCTATGCCAAAGAATATGAAGAAATTGGCATGAAAGCAATCGACAACTATGACGGAGATGTAACGGAAAAAGTAATTGTAGAACAAGAGAAAATAAGTGAGGAAGAAATCCAAATTAAATATACTGTAGAAGATAGTCAAGGAAATAAAGCAACTAAAATTAGAAAAGTTACTTTAGTGGATGATGTTCCGCCAGAAATTACCTTAAATGGAAGACAAAATGTAACCGTTATCGTTGGAAATGACTACAAAGAAGAAGGAGCAAAAGCCGTTGACGAAAAAGACGGGGACCTAACCGAGCAAATTAAAATGAGCGGAAAAGTGGATACCAACAAAGTTGGAACCTATACAATTACTTACCAAGTAGCAGACGAAAAAGGAAATGAAGCAAGCAAAAAAAGAAAAGTAACCGTTATTAACAAACCAGTTGAAACTGAACAATCCAAAGGACAAAACCTAAATGGTGGAACAGCAGGTGTTATTTATCTAACTTTTGACGATGGCCCAAGCACCGATATTACGCCGAAAATACTAGATATTCTAGCAAAGAAAAATGTAAAAGCAACGTTCTTTATTTTGAACTATGGCTCGGAAAAAGAAAAATTAGTCAAAAGAGAATATGCAGAAGGGCATACGGTTGCTATTCATGGATATTCCCATAAATACAAGGAAATTTATGAGTCGGTTGATACCTATATGGAAAATATCACGAAATTGCAAGAAAAGATTAAAATTTCAACCGGATATAACTGCACGATTACAAGATTTCCAGGCGGAAGTTCTAATACGGTTAGTCGTTTTAATCCAGGCATTATGACTACCCTAACACACGAAGTAGTGGTAAGAGGATACAAGTATTTTGACTGGAATGTATCCTCTGGCGATGCAGGCGGTGCAAAATCTTCCAGTGCAGTATACAACAATGTAACTAAAGGCTTGAAGAAATCTCGTAGTAATGTTGTGCTAATGCACGATTTTTCTGGAAATACCAAAACACTCAATGCGTTAGAAGATATTATTGATTTTGGTCTTGCCAATGGCTATCGTTTTGAAAGAATTACAGAAAGTACACCAATGGTAACACAAAGAGTAAATAACTAAAAAGATTGATTAGAGATAAAAACTCTAATCCTTTCTTTTTACAAAGGAAAGGCGAGGTAGTATGAAGATATCAACAAAGGGAAGATATGCTCTACGAGTTATGATAGATTTAGCCATCCATAGCAAGGAAGATTTTGTTTCAGTAAAAGATATTGCAACAAGACAAGAAATATCCAATAAATACTTAGAGCAAATTATTGCAATGCTAAATAAAGCAGGATATTTGGAAACAGCCAGAGGAAATAACGGTGGATATAAATTAGCGAGAAAACCAGAAGGATATACGGTTGGAGAAATCCTAAGAGCAACAGAAGGGGATTTGGCACCTACCTTCTGCTTAACAGATGATGGGAAATGCAGTCGAAAAGAAAACTGCAAAACTTATGCTTTCTGGGAAGGGTTAGATAATGTCATTCGCGAATATGTAGATGGTAAAACACTAGCAGATTTCATAAAAGAATAAAGTAAAACCACTCTTTTGAGTGGTTTTATATCTTTCAGAATTCCTATTGACTTACTAGGAAACATAAGATATAATATCCTAGTAAAATAATAGGAAAGGAAAAGGATAATGAAAACAATCTATTTAGATAATAATGCAACAACACAAACCGATGAGGAAGTGCTAAAAGCCATGTTACCATACTTTGTAGAGAACTATGGAAATCCGTCTTCCATCTATAAAATTGGGAGAGAAAATAGAAAAGCAGTAGAGGAAGCAAGAAAAAAAGTAGCAACAGCCTTAAATTGTGAACCAGATGAAATCTATTTTACCTCTGGAGGAAGTGAAGCAGATAATACAGCAATTCGAGGAATTGCTTATCAATACCAAAAGAAAGGAAACCATATCATTACTTCCAAAATTGAGCATCCAGCTGTGTTAGAAACTTGCAAACAATTAGAAAAAGAAGGCTTTGAAGTAACCTATGTTGGCGTGAAAGAAAATGGAATTTTAGATTTAGAAGAATTAAAGTCTGACATTAAACCAACGACAATCTTAATTTCGGTTATGTTTGCCAATAATGAAATTGGAACCATCCAACCAATGCAAGAAATTGGAAAAATCGCACAAAAGCATCATATCTTTTTCCATACGGATGCAGTACAAGCAGTCGGAAGTGTGAGCATTGATGTGAAAGCTTTGCACATTGATGCGCTGTCGTTATCTGCTCATAAATTCTATGGACCAAAAGGAATTGGCGCTTTGTATATGAAAAAAGGCATCCAATTCGGAAAATTGATAAATGGTGGACACCAAGAGAAAAACAAACGAGCAGGAACCGAAAATGTGCCAGGAATTGTAGGACTAGGAAAAGCAATCGAACTTGCTTATGAGAATCTAGAAGAACATAACAAAACTATACAAGCCTTACGAGATTATTATGTAGCACAAGTAGAAGAAAAAATCCCATATATCCACATCAATGGGGACCGAAAGAAAAGACTACCAGGGAATAGCAATATTTCATTTCGCTTTATTGAAGGAGAAGGATTGCTTTTGAATTTAGACTTAAAAGGAATTTGTGCTTCAAGTGGAAGTGCTTGTACATCTGGTTCATTAGACCCATCCCATGTGCTACTGGCAATCGGATTACCGCATGAGATTGCACATGGGTCTTTACGAATTTCGATTGGAAAATATAACACGAAAGAAGAAATCGATTATGTGGTTGAAAATCTAGTTGAAATCGTAGGGAGATTAAGAGAGATGTCGCCTTTATGGGAAGAATTTTGTGAGGAGGGAAAATAAGATGGAATATTCAGAAAAAGTAATCGACCATTATACCAATCCAAGAAATGTGGGAAAAATAGAAAATGCCTCTGGTATTGGAGAAGTAGGAAATCCCGTTTGCGGAGATATTATGAAAATGTTTATTCAGGTGGAAAATGGTGTGATAGTAGATGTGAAATTCAAGACCTTTGGTTGTGGAGCAGCGATCGCAACCAGTAGTATTTCAACCGAAATGATAAAAGGAAAAACGCTAGAAGAGGCATTAGCACTGAAAAATACCGATGTTGTAAATTCGCTTGGTGGACTTCCTCCAGTAAAATTGCACTGTTCTGTTCTAGCAGAAGAGGCTATTCATGAAGCCATTGCAGACTATTATCGTAAACAAGGAAAAATGACCGAAGAAGAAATCCAAGAAAAATGCCAGTTAAAGCCACATCATGGCTGTGAAAGTTGTGGGATTTAGATGGCAAAACGAGTGTTATTAGGAATGAGCGGTGGTGTCGATAGTAGTGTTTCTGCTGTGCTACTAAAAGAACAAGGCTATGAAGTAATTGGTGTTACCATGAAATTGTGGGAGGGCGAAATCGAAGGAAGTTGCTGTAATCTTTCTTCAACCATGGATGCAAAATCGGTTTGTGATTTCCTTTCCATTCCACACTATACCTTGAATTTCAAAGATACTTTCCACAAGTATATAATCCAAGACTTTGTCCAATGCTATCAAGCAGGAAAAACGCCAAACCCTTGTATTGCGTGTAATCGCTATCTGAAATTTGGGAAAATGTTTCAAATGGCACAGGAACTGCAATGTGATTTTGTGGCAACAGGACACTATGCGAAAACCGAATTCGACCAAGAAAGAAATTGTTTTGTTTTGAAAAAAGCAAATGCGCTTGCTAAAGACCAAAGTTATGTTCTATACAATATTCCAAAAGAAAAACTAGGACAGGTAATCTTTCCCCTAGGCGAATTTGAAACGAAACAAAAGGTTCGAGAAATGGCAGAAAAAAGGGGACTTCCAGTAGCGAAAAAGCCAGACAGTGAAGATATTTGCTTTGTTCCAGATGGAGATTATGTGAGATTTTCGGAAAAAGAAGCAAACATACAACCAGAAACTGGAGAAATTGTGAACCAAAAGGGAGAGGTATTAGGAGAACATCAAGGACTTTATCGCTATACCATTGGACAGAGAAAAGGGCTGGGAATTACAAGTAAAGTACCACTGTATGTGCTTCGACTAGAACAGGAAAAAAATCGCCTTGTTGTAGGAGAAGAAAAGGAACTCTACCAAAAGGAATGTGTCGTTTTAGATGTAAACTGGTTATTGCCAAAAATTGAAAGGAAACCACAAGAGTGGATGGTAAAAATCAGGTATTCCAAACAAGAAAAATTAGCAAAAGTTTGTCCAACCCAATTTGGTGCTATCGTTCAATTTCAGGAACCACAAAAGGCGATTACGCCAGGACAGTCTGCTGTTTTTTATCAAGGAGATGTCATAGTAGGCGGAGGCATAATCCAATAAAAAATAAAGTACATTTTCGTGTACTTTATTTTTATGAGTAATTTCAAGGATACCATTTTGATAATTAAAATGTAAAACAAACTTGACATTTTCTCTAAAATGTTGTATCATAAAGTAAAGTTAACTTTACATCAAGAAAAAGGAGATGATGGCTTGAAAAATAAAGTAGAAGAATATCGCAAACAACTTGGCGAAAAACAGGAGGAATTAGCCATGCTAGTAGGCGTATCTAGACAGACCATTATTTCAATCGAAAAAGGAAAATACAATCCGTCCATTCTATTGGCGTTCAAGATTGCAAACCATTTTGGAAAGTCGATTGAAGAAATCTTTATTTATGAGGAGGAAAAATAAAATGGAGAAAGTATTAAAATTAAGATGTATCTATTTAGCAGTTGTTATGATAGTTGGCGTAATTGCACTTGTTCTTGCATTTGCATTACCAAATTTGAGTGAGATGCAGAGCGGATTTGCTAGCGGTTTTGGAATTAGTGTATTGGTCGCAGGAGGAGCAATGCTAATCAAAAGTATCTTAGCATTAAAAAATCCAGAAAAACTAAGAAAAAGAGAAATTGAGGAAACAGACGAAAGAAATGTGCGTATCATGGAAAAATCCATGGCAATTACTTTCCGTATCTGTATGTTACTTCAGGCAATCACTAGCATTGTGCTCGTTGCCATTGACAATGAATGGGGTGTTTATCTAGGACTAATTGTAGGAGTAGAACTCATTGTTTTTGCAGTCAGTTATGTTATTATCTGCAAGAAAAGTTAAACAGTAAAAATGAAAAAAGAGAGTGTTTTCAAGACTTTGCGAAGACACTCTCTTGCTTTTCGTTTTCTGATAACATTTTGAAAATAAATATGGTATACTAGAAGCAAACGTACTTTGACAAGTGAATAAAAAAACAGAAAGGAGGACGAAACTATGATAGAAGTGGAATTAGAAAATTTGAGGAGAGTCCGTATTCATTGGGACTGGGTAATTGCAACACTACCAAAAGAAGCGGTAAAAAGATTAGCCTATGAGCCAGTCAATGAACGAGATAATACAAGAATTATCCTAGAGATGGATTATCTGTATGTGAAATCACACTTTTGCCAAATGCTTGAAGAGGGAAAGCCTGAAACAGAAGAAACCATATTACAAGCACTTGAGAACAAGGATATTTGGGAATTAGAAATCCAAAAAAACGTCGAATGGCGAAGCTTTTTAGAACTACCAACTAACCGCAAGGAAATCTATGCCAGTGAAGAAATATGGGCTGTGGAATGGGATGCACCGAATTTATGTGAAAATCATACGAAACAAGGAGATACCTATTGCATTGAATGGAAAACGCCAACCATAGAAGAAGTTGCTATGACAACAGAAGAATGGAAAAATCTATTGAAAAAGGGAGATTTAAGCCAAATTAATGACAATTCGATTACGTTAGGCATGACGTTATTTGACTGCATTTTACTGGCAAATTTACAAGAAGATAGTATTTGGAAAAGAGTGGAACAATTAGCAAAAGAAGATGGAAAAGGAGAGATTACTTTTCCAGAATATGAGCAAAGGATACAAGAAACGAGAAGAAAAATCCATACGGTAAACCGTGCTACAAGTGAGCTATTAAGCTTAAAGAGAGGATACCAACACACACAAATAACAGAAAAAATACACGAGATAGAGATTACCATTCAAAATGCAAAAAATCACGCACATCATTGGAACCTAAATTGGATTTGTGTTCCTTCTCTTACGAGCCAAGAAAACAAGGAAAAACTAGAGCAGGTAATCTTAGCAGGAGAACCAAATGCCGACACGTCTAACTATTTTAGCAGAACCATTTTAATAACCGAAAATCCAGAAGAACTGGCAAAATGGTTATTGGAATTTTACCGCAAGATTTATGGGAAAACTACCAAAATTCAAGAAGAAAGCCTTGTAACCATTTCGCTTGAAGAATTAAATCAGTATTGGTATGAAGCAAAACAAAAATGGAGATTACTCTAAAAGGAGAAGCAATGGAAGAAATACAAATCCGAATTTTGAAAGGAACCAAGCAAATTGGTGGCTGCATAACTGAAGTACAATCCAAACAAGCCAAAATCTTAATCGATTTTGGAGAAGATTTAGACGAAGAAAAGAAAACGGCTCCACAAATCGAGGGACTAACTTGTGGGGAGCCTACTTATGACGCAGTATTCATTACCCACAGCCACCAAGACCATATTGGTCTAATCGACCAAATCTTGCCGGAAATTCCAGTCTATGTAGAAGAAAAAAGCAAGAAAATTTATGAACTAACTTGTGCTTTTACGGGAAAAAAGTGCAGAGAAAATATCCAACTGGTTCAAGTACTAGAAGGCAAAAGAGAATACGAACCAGTAACGGTCGAAGATATACAAGTTCAATACTACAAAGTTGACCACTCGGCATATAATTCTGCTATGATAGAGGTTACTTGCCAGGGGAAGCGAATTTTACATACCGGGGATTTTCGTAGCCATGGGTATAAAGGAAAAGACTTTATTCCGACTTTGCAAAAGATACGAAAAAAAGGCAAAATCGATTGCCTAATTACCGAAGGAACCGTTTTTGGAAGAGGAGATACCGAGTACCAAACCGAAGAAGCACTAAAAGACGAAGCAATTCAACTATTTCAAAAATATAAGCAAATTTTTATATTACAGTCTTCTACGAATATTGACCGTATTACGAGTTTTTGCAAGGCAAGTTTTGCCACCCAAAAGAACCTGATTGAAGACTTATTTACAGCCAATATCACCTTAGAATTGGGTGGAAGGATACCAAATCCAACTTTTGATTATCACAAAGTTTCAGTCTGGGTTCCAAGAGCATACAACAAGAAATCCAAAGCATTCAAAGAAACATATATCCAGCCACTTGAGCAATATAAGTGGACACAAAATATATACAAAGATTATTGTATGTTGGTTAAGGCAAGTATGTATGAAGATATTCAAATGCTAGTGGAAAAAAAACTAAGTAGTAAGGCGTGTCTAGTGTATTCTATGTGGCATGGATACTTAGAAAAACCAGAAATAAAAGAATTTGTGGAAAAAGTAAAAGCCTTAGGAATTGATTTTGTAGAATTACATACTTCAGGACACGCAGACTTAAAAACCATGAAAAAAGTAGAAGAAATATTAGAACCCAAAAAAGTAGTTGTAACTCATACAACGAACCCAGAAAAAGCAACAGAAGTATTTGAAAAAGCCATTCCAATACAAGATGGAGAAAGGATAGAAGTATAAAATGGAGAAAAAAGAGTTTATCCAAAGATATTTGAACAAAGAAGGATATTTTTATCGCTTGCGAGGTGTGCCAGGGCAAGAAGAAATGCTGGTATATTACCTTGGTGTAAAGATTTTTGAATTACAAAAGGGAAAATATTTTAAGCCAAACATTGCATTTTATTTACCGAATAGCAAAAATAACAAGTCTAAGAAAATGCCAGAACAAGTAGTAGAAGACTATAACCATCTGAAAGGAGCAAATGCCATTTTTCCAATTTTGCATAAGCACCGTATTTTTGTAGATTATGCAGAGTTTTACCAATACTATCGACCATTGAGCACAGCGGAGCGAAAAGATGCAGAATTCCTTGAAAAAGAAATTCAGGATATTTCCAAAGAAGAACTAGAAACCATCGAGAAAATTCTAGAAAAAAGAATTCAATTGTATTCTGGAAAAGTGTTAAATCCAAAAGACTTTGAGCCAACAACAAGTGAAGCCGGAAAAAGAGAGAAAGAATATCAATTAAAGATTATGAACCTTTTACAGGAAGGAAAACTCTCCCCAAACCCAGTCTTTGGACCAAACACTATTCCGTTTGAAATGGAATATGGAATTAAAACGAATGAACGAAAGAAAAGGTTTGCAAAAGAGAAAATATATATTCCAGAGGGACGTGTCGATAATGTCTTTTTCGATGGCGAAACGGTCAATTTAGTAGAAATTAAAATTGGCACAGCCGTTATGGATGGCTCTAATGGAATTCATAAACATCTGTTGGACATTGCTCACTGCTGTGTAAAACACCCCATTATTACAGTAGCAGATTTTCAAAATTTAATCCAAGAAAAAGGAAAAATTTTGGAAGCCTATGGTTGGAAAAATCCAATTCAAACAATGCCAAAAAGATTAGAATATAACATCATTTGTGGGTATCAAGATGAGCAAGAAAAAGAAGCGGTAATCCAGTTGCTAAAGCGAATTGATAAAAAAAATATCGAGCAAGTAATCCGCATGACTTCAAAAGATACGGTATTATCTGAAGCAAAGGATAAGAAAGAAGCCGTTAAAAAGATAAAAGAATATTATGGGGAAGCGTTTGCACAAATGAGCTTACCAGAATTGTTAGCCTATGTAGAAAAAATATGCCCAACAAAAATCTGGTTAGCGTCAGAAGATTATACGAAAATAGAACTATATCCCGACAACCAAAAATAAAGAAAAAGGAGAGAAATTTTATTGGACTTTCTCTCCTTTTATGATAAGATAAAGGCAAACAAAAAGAGTGAAAAGTAGGAGGCAAAGATGGAAGAAAAAGAGTTTCAAAGCAAGTATACATTAGATTTAGAAACCTATCGTGAATTTTCTAAAGGATATGCTGGTGTCAAAAAAATTGGGCAAGTATTTTTAGTCCTATTTGCACTATGCTGTTTGAGTCAGTTATTCAGTAGAAACTATTGGTATATCTTTGCTTTTGGCGGGTTGTGGCTATTACTAGTTATGACTGCCAAGATTTTGAACCAATCCAAAGTACAATATAATCGCTCGATTAGTGCTAACGGCGGAAAGCCACTCCACCACACTGTAACCATTAACAAGGACGGCATTTTAATTGCAGAAGATGGCGGAAATAAGTCAAACTATCAATTTGAACAAATTATTGGAATGGGAGAAACGAAAAATTTACTCATTCTCAAAATGAAATATAACCTTGGAATTATTTTGCGAAAAGATACTCTAATAGGGGGGAATATAGAAGAATTGGCACAGTTCCTTTTTGAAAAATGTGTCAACCTAAAACCAAAGAAAATTGTGCAAACAAAATATGCACATATCTTCCAAAATTGCATGATGGTGGTACTTGGCACGATTGTGCTACTTGCTGTTGTCTTCTTTGTGTGGCAAGGGCAAATCATGAACCATTTTGAGAAAAAACTAATGGAAAATGGTTATGAGGTAAGTCAATTAGAAACCTATGTAGATAATAGAAGAATTCCTGTACTGCAAGTCTTGCAAAAAGCGGATGCAACATATATTTATGAGTTCAAAAATGAAGAAGAAGCCAAAGAAAATTTGCAAAATTGGGCAAAGTGGGAAATGGAAATGCTAGAAGAGGCAGAGCAAGCACCAGAAATGGAAAAGAAGCAAAAGAAATATGTCATTGATTTAGGAGAAGCGGTAACCATTCTCATTCAAAAAGACAACTATGTGTTCTATGGCAGAAGCGATACTACCAGTAAAGTAGAATTAGAGAAACTAGCAGAGTTGTTAGGATTTTAGGAGAGAAATATGAGTGAAATTATTGCACAAAGGCAATTTAGTCCTATGTATATTTGGCTAGATATCGCATTTTTAATCTTTCTTGCCATCTTACTCATTCGTCAAAAGAAATATGCAACATTGGGAGTAGGAATTGTAGCAGGTATCTTATATATGCTAGTGGACTATGGGCTTTTCCATTTGGTTTTCCACTCTCGTAGCATTTGTGAAGGATATAGTCTTTTTTGGGTACTTCTTTGGATGAGTATGAGTTATGGCTTTACCAATTTTGTGTGGATATGGCTATGGATTTCCAAAGATAAAAACTTAAAAGAATGGTCGTTGCTCATTTTGTTATGGTGGTTTTGTTGTCCACTTCTTGCCAAAACTTTTGGCGGAACAACAGAACTGATTACCATTCAAAGAACGACAGGAGCCTACCACGGATATATGGCAGTGATTTTGTTTGTTGGTTATCTTGGCGTTATTTTATGGAATATGCAACACCAGAAAAAAGAACAAAAAATACCACTTGGCTGGATTTTAGCCATTGGCATTCTGGTTCAATTCGGTTGGGAATGTGCCTTGCTATTAGGTGGTATTCGTAGTGCAACTATTCTTTCATGGGGCGATAAAATCTTAACTATGGTAATCAACTCTCTACTAGAAACAAACCTTGGTATGCCGTATGTTTTTGCTCTTTATCTATGGTATTGCTCTCATTTCACAGAACAAGGAAAGAAACGCGAAAAGAAAATATCTTGGATAGAAGCCTTGGAAGAAAATAATAAGAGAAAATATAATTGATTTTATAGAATAGTAGTGATAGGATAAAATCAATAGATAAAGGAGGGGATTTTGAATGAAAGAAAAAAAGGGAAAAATAATCGCTCTAATTATTGCAATTATAGTAGTTGTATTGGCAATTCTTATTATTCCAACAGCAAGAAAAATGATGATTTTCCGAATGATTGACGCTAAAACCGAAAAATTAGAAAAAAGCGAAAAGAATGTTTATTTGAAAATAGAAAATGGGGAAGATACAGCTGAAGTGTATTTTTTGAATGATACTCAAAAAATAGTATTAAATGGTGAAATGGTCGGCGACATAATAAAAGCAACAGAAGATAACCCAGAACCAAACTTTAGTAATAGATTTAATCATTATTTTTACACAAATTTTGGGGAAACCTACTTGAAAGCAAAAGATACGCAAATAAAAACTGTACAAATAGATGGAAAGAAATATTATGAAATTATAGAAACTCATAATGAAGAGAACAAAATGCCAGAAAGAAATATTATATATGTGGAAAAAGATACAGGAATTACCAAAAAAGAGATACGCATTATGGAAGAAAAAACATACACCATTATAACAGAGTATAAACTTGGAACTGTAACAGAAGCAGACTTTACAGAATAATAAAAAAGTAAAAGAGAAGAGGAGAACTTAGCAAAGTTCTCCTCAAACTGTTTTCAAATTTTACTTTGTCAATAGTCTGAGCCTTAGGATTAAGGCTTTTTTCTATTCTAAACATCCAATTCTACTGTACAAGTCTGTGTCAATGTTTCTGGTGCTTCGTATGGCCAATATGAGAAAGTCAATGTATTACCACGTACGTGTAATTCCTTTGGAATATTACCGATAATGGAACATTCGCCAACTTTTACGAGTGCTTGATTTTTATATTGATAAAAAGTATACGAATTGGTAATTGGAGAAATGAAACTACTGTATGTCTTATGAATAATCTCTGCATAGCCATCTCCGTTCAAATCAAGAAGGTAGTAAGTATTGTGTTCGGCATAATCGCCATAAGAAGGTGCCTCATTTTCCTTCACAAAAGGATTGGCAGAATAACTTTTTCCGTCAATTTCAAGGGAAGAACCATTTAACTGAATGGTTTCTTTTTTAGCATCTCCGTCTAAATCAAGAGAAATGCTACCTTGCGAATATTCATAGGAATAAATGTTCCATACTTTTTCAGTTTGTGAATTCGTTTGTATAGTATTCGTTGCTTCAAGATTAGAAACAGTTTCTTGCTGGAAGGTATTTTCGGTTTCTGGTGTGCTACTTGGTCTAAGAACAAAGTAACAGGCAGTGGCAACTGCAAGAACGAACAGTACAATCACGACACCGAGAAAAATGGATAAAGTTCTATTTTCTTGCATAGATATTTTCCTCCTTTGTATTTCCTGTTGCCATTATATCATAGGAGAAAAATTTTTCAACCAAACTAGATACTACTCAATTTTTCGATCTCTACCACATAGTCTTTCATATTCTTTACATTTAATCTTGTATTCTAATTGTTGCGTTAAATAGCGGTAGTACATATATGCCTGCTCATATTGTGAAATAGGATTAAATAAGTTTGGGTCATAAGATGAAAAGTTAGGGTCCATATGCCCACTTCCATCAAACCCCATATACGGGTTTGGAGCGCTAAAATCTGTATTCTTTTCCATAAAAAACTCCTTTCTAAATCTTAAATTGAAACAAACAAGTTGTTTGTAAAATGAGAAATGTATAAAAAGCAGCAAGAAGACCTTGGAGCAATTTACCCCAGAAATATGGCTTGATGGATAACTTCTCTTTCGAGATAATTCCATAAACCTGTAGTAATACACAAAATCCACCAAAACCGAGAATAAATGCACTTAGGACAATGTTAATAGCCATATCCTTCTGAAAAAAATTAGAAATTCCCTTCAAGCCAGTGGTTAGTTCAAACAAGCCATTGATAAAAGAGGTAATCAGTTCAGTCGGCAAATGTAGAAACGTAAAAAGCGGTGTTAGCATATCGCGGAAAACGGCTAGGAAATGGCTCTGCTCTAAAACCGAAAGAATAACCGAGAACAAAAGGAGAAAACCACCAATCATGAGAATGGTTTGCACGGAATTTAGGATACATTCTCCTAAAGCCAAGTCCTCTAATCTGTTTTTACGAAGAGGCTCTTCTATTACCTGTACCGAACGCCTTTGACGAAAACGACTGAAAAGCCCAAATAAAATGCCAACCGAAAGACTGGCTAATAGGTGGGTAAACAGGAGTAAGAAACCAATCTGTGCATCTAAATAAAACCCAGTTCCAACGGTTGCAATGATAAACAAAGGACCAGAATTATTGCAAAAAGGAAGCATACGTTCTGCTTCTTCCTTGGTATATATTTGTTGCTTATAGAAAGATGCAATTATCTTGGCACCCACTGGATAGCCACTAATCATTCCCAAGAGAAAAGCAAAACTCGCCTCACCCGGAACATTAAAAAGAGGTCGCATCCATTTGGTAAAAAGCCTACCAAAAATTTGGACTAAATCCGTATGATTTAATAATTCGGTTGCAATCAAAAAAGGAAGTAAAGTTGGAACCAAGTTATTTCCCCAAAGTGCAATTCCACTGCGGGCAGCAGTTAAATTTGAACCGTGGAAATAAGACCAAAAAGAAAAGAAAACAAAGGAGCAAAAAAGGAATTATATAATTGGATAAATGAATAGCAAGTATTTTTCCTTTCATGAGATTTCCTCCTAGATACACAAGCAAATTTAGTAAAGGATATGCACACAATCTGAAAAATATGTGAATAACCCAAATTTATTTTTCAGATTTCTTGCGATTTTATGGGAAATATTATAGAATAGAAAAAAAGATAGGCAAAGAAGGGAGTGCATCATTTTGAGTAAAAATGTACGATTTGCAATTTATACAGCAATTCTTGTAGTATGTTTCGTATCGGTTATCCTAGCCATTTACGATGCTGTATTTTTGAAAGAAGACGAACAAAAACCGGTAATTATACCAGCAGCGAATAATCAGGCAGGAAGTGCTGAAAATCCAGAAGAACCAACTGAAACGATGGAAGTGCGAGTAGCAAACTTTAAGACGCTATTTACCAACCAGATTTATAAAGGAGATTATGACATCTCCAAAATTGAAAAAAGCGATCCAGCAAAAGATATTGTCTATACGGCGGCAGAATTGCAAGAAACCAAAGACTTGTATGAAATCAATTTGAAAATTCCACTCATTAACATCAATCATGAAATCACGCAAAGAATGAACCAAAACACACAAGAGATTTTTGCAGACCGTGCCAATAAAATCTTGCAAGGAACAACGGAAAAGACAATTTTTGATGTCGAATATGTAGCCTATATCAATGGCGATATTTTATCCCTTGTTATCATGTCTACTTTGAAAGAGGGAAATCAGGCACAGCGTGTGATTGTCCAAACGTATAACTACAACTTAAAAAACAAAACAGAAGTAACCGCAGAAGAAATGCTAACTTCGCTTCATTATGATATCGATACCGTAAATGATGAAATCAAACGAGAAATCAAACAAGTAAGTGATGAGGCAGCAGCCTTACAACAGTCCGGCTATGAAGGTTATACCAGAAATCCAGAAGATGCACGTTATCTTGTAAAAAATGCAAAAACCTATTTTATGGGGGAAAATGGAGCCGTATATTTGATTTATGCGTATGGAAATAATGATGTAACATCTGAAATGGACATTATCCGATTTGATTAAGGAAATAAAAAAATGGCAAAAAAATTATTGATTACCGAAAAACCATCTGTAGCGATGGAATTTGCAAAAGTATTAAAAATTGGTGGAACCAGAAAAGATGGTTATCTAGAGTCCGAAGAATGGGTCATTACTTGGTGTGTGGGACATTTAGTTACCATGTCCTATCCTGAAAAATATGATGAAAAACTAAAGTTTTGGCGACTAGATACCCTTCCTTTTCTACCAAAAGAATTCAAATATGAACTCATTGGCAATACGGAAAAACAATTCCGTGTGATTCAAGGATTATTACAAAGAGAAGAAATTGACTCGGTTTATGTAGCAACTGACTCTGGGCGAGAAGGAGAATACATTTACCGATTAGTGGAACAAGAAGTTCGGAGTACAAAAGAAAAATCGTAGAAGAGTTTGGATTGACTCCCAGACCGAAGAGGAAATCAAAAAGGGGATTGAGCAAGCCAAAGATTTAGCGGAATATGATAGTTTATCGGATTCCGCTTATTTGCGTGCCAAAGAGGATTATCTAATCGGTATTAACTTTTCAAGGTTACTATCCATCATTTATGGTAGAAAACTAGCCAAAGAAATCGAACAAGAAAAAGCCTCTATTTCCGTTGGACGCGTCATGACTTGTGTCCTAGGAATGGTTGTCGAACGCGAGCGAGAAATCCGCAACTTCCAAAAGGTTCCTTACTATAAAATTGCAGGAAAATTTGGAAAAGAAAAAGGAAACTTCCAAGCAGACTGGCGTGTAACGGAAAAATCCAGTGTGTACCAGTCGCCAAAGTTATATAATGATGTGGGCTTCCGCAAAAAGTCAGATGCGGAGGAATTAACAGAAATATTGCAAACGAAAAATGCTTTTGTTACCGAAGTTAAAAAGAGTAAAACAAAGGAACTAGCCCCATTGTTATTCAATTTGGCAGAAATCCAAAACGAGTGTACCAAACGTTTCAAAATTAAACCAGACGAAACGCTAGAATGTATCCAAAACTTATATGAGAAGAAGTTAGTAACCTATCCAAGAACGGACGCAAGAGTCTTATCTTCAGCAGTTGCCAAAGTGATTAGCAAGAACTTAAATGGAATTGCAAAAGGGATGGCAAATGACGAAGAAATTAGTGGATATGTCAAAAAGATGGTCGAGGAAAAATATTCGACCAACTTGCAAAAAACAAAATATGTCAATGACAGCAAGATTACAGACCATTATGCCATTATCCCAACCGGACAAGGATATGAAAATCTGGAAAAATTGCCAGATTTGCAAAAGAATATCTATCGCTTAATCGTGAAAAGATTTTTAGCCATCTTCTATCCAGCAGCCGAATACAACAAAGTATCGGTAACGGTGGAAATGGATACAGAAACCTTTGTTGCCAATGGAAAAGTATGTACGAAGCAAGGCTTTTTAGAAATCTTGAAACCAGAAAAAAAGAAAGCAAAGGAAAAAGACGATAAGGAAGAAGAGGAAGGAACCGAAGAAAATTTAGATATTTTGAATGATTTGAAAAAAGGGCAGGCTCTTTTGCTTGAAGGGGTTGAGATTAAAGAAGCGGAAACTTCGCCACCAAGCAGATACAATTCTGGTTCGATGATACTTGCGATGGAGAACGCAGGAAAACTCATTGAAGAAGAGGAACTTCGTGAGCAGATTAAAGGAGCAGGAATTGGAACCAGTGCAACCAGGGCAGAAATTATGAAGAAACTCGAAAAAATCCAATACATTGAGATTAACCCAAAAACGCAGATTATTTCACCAACGATAAAAGGCGAGAAGATTTATGATATTGTAGCAGGCTCTATGCCAGATATGCTCAATCCAAAACTAACAGCGAGTTGGGAAAAAGGTTTAGAAATGGTAGCCAAAAAGGAAATCCCAGCTGAGGAATTTATGACCAAACTAGAAAACTATATCAAAAGCAAAATCAATAAATTGGTAATTCCAATGTAGTGATAGAAAGGCAAATTCCAATTACAGATAGCAAGTAATTGGAATTTGTTTTTTTCGTGTGTTGACATTTCGAGAACCGAATTAAATTGCTAATAGATATAATTTGATATATAATGAGCATGAGAGTTAGGGAGGGGGCAAATTTATGGAAAATATTTATACATTTGAAGAAATAAAAGCGATTACAAAACCAATTTTTGAAAAATATCAGATAAAAAAAGCATATCTGTTTGGCTCTTATGCGAGGGGAGAAGCAACAACAGAGTCAGATATTGATATAATGATTGCGAAAAAAGACTCTAAGATAACTACTTTAGTTAATTTGACAGAATTTGAAACGGAATTGCAAGAAAAATTAAATAAAAATGTAGATGTCATAACAGAAGAAACTTATTTGGACGAAACAGTGGAAGAAAACAAATACGGAAAACTTGAAACCTGGATTAGACCTACTCGCGGGCTTTGTCAAAGAAAGAGTGTACGGTTATATAAGGGAACGGGTTGCAGATAGAAACCCCAAAGCCTTTGAAGAGGTTCTGGAGGACCTTGACCGATATGAACGGAACTTGGCAGATGTAATCGAGCGTCTTGCCGACTTCAAAGAGGGACGCACCTCCGACTAAGCGAAAATGCGACCAAAACGCAAGCCAGAAAAGATCCTTTTCACCGCAAAGGTGGAGAGGGTCTTTTCTGACCCAAAAAGTTCACTAATTATGTAAAGACTGCATACTGTATAGCAAGAATAGAAAGAAAGGGAGGATAATTTGTGAAAGAGTATGTAATCGAAGGAGGAAAGTGCTTAAGTGGAAGCACATATGTGTCTGGTTCAAAGAATGCATCTTTACCAATTTTGGCTGCAACAATCTTAAATGCAGGAACCACAAAGTTATATCATGTACCACGAATACGAGATACAAAAATAACTTTAGAAATTTTGAGGCTTTTAGGTTGCAAGATTAAGCTTAATAATGATAAAATAGTAATCAATTCAAAAAACATGAACCAAGTCGAAATCCCAGAAGAGCAAATGCGCCAGATGAGATCTACGGTAATCCTTGCAGGAGCTATCCTTGGACGTTTTAAGGAAGCCGTTTTTTCCTATCCTGGAGGATGCGATATTGGAGCAAGACCAATTGATCTACATATTGCAGCTTTCCGCAAAATGGGAGTAACCGTCAAAGAAGAAGCGGGCTACATTCGATGCAAATGTGATGGACTAAAAGGAGCCAATATCCACTTAGAATTTCCAAGTGTAGGAGCAACCGAAAACATTATCTTAGCTGCAGTAAAAGCAGAAGGTGTGACCAAAATTACAAATGCTGCCATGGAACCAGAGATTATGGACTTGGTAAAACTCTTAAAACAAATGGGAGCCAAAATCACAGGCGAAGGAACCAATGAGGTAGAAATCATTGGTGTAGATAGTTTGAAAGACACCAGTTACCAAATCATGCCAGACCGTATCGAAGCAGGAACTTTGCTCTGCTTTGCAGCAGGAACAGGAGGAAGCATTGAACTTAAATCAGCAGAGCCACTGCATATGATTCCTATTTTAGAAAAATTAGAAGAATGTGGGTGCAATATTCAAACTGATCGAAAAACGATTGTGTTAGAAGCACCGAAACGACTAAAGGCAATGGATATTAAAACAATGCCATATCCAGGATTTCCAACAGATATGCAATCCGTTTTTGGAGGAATGCTTACCATGGCAAAGGGAACCTCCGTTATTACTGAAAATATCTTTGAAAGCCGTTTCCGTTATTGCCAAGAATTAGGACGAATGGGAGCCAAAATTGATATTTCTGGTAGTAATGCCATTGTGAAAGGTGTACGCAAATTATCTGGGGCTAAAGTAGAAGCCACAGATTTAAGAGGTGGTGCAGCCCTTTTAATGGGTGGACTGATGGCAAAAGGAATAACAAGAATACAAAAGATTGAATATATCGCAAGAGGATATGAAAAATTAGAAGAAAAACTACGAGACTTAGGAGCGAATATTAAAGTAGAAGAAGGTGAGTAAATGCGAGACAAAACTACAAAAGAGAATATCAATATGAAAAAAAATGCCAAAAAAATGATTGCAAAAAGAGGACTGAAGGATACAAAAGATGAGAGATTTCGTTTAGAAGATGAAATTGTCATTGGACTAAATTTAGTCGATGACAAAAACATCAAAGTAACGGACAAGCATAAAAGGCAGAAGCAAAGCAAAAAGCTAGCCAAAAAGCAAAAACAAATGGAGCAAAAGAGAAATAAAGAAGAACAAAAACAAAGAATGCAGGCAAAAGCCATGGTTCGTAAACAACCAAAGCAAGGAAATATTGCTCCCAAACAAACAAAACCAGTTTCAAAAACAAAAGTAGTCAAAAAGCAATCAGCCAAGATGCAAAAACCAGTCCGCAAACTCACGCCAAGACAATATATGGAGTTAGAAGAAAAACGACAAAAAGTAAAGCAAGTATTGCTCAATATTATCAAACTACTTGTGCTATTACTCATTTGTATCGGAATATTCCTTTTTGCGACACTATCTCCAACTTTTGATATCGCAGAAATTATCGTAGAGAAAAATGAAACCATACCAACTAATACCATCATTAGCCTATCTAGACTAGAATTAGGAGAAAACTTATTCCGTTTCTCAAAAAAAGAAGTCGAACAAAATATCAAAGAAAATCCGTATGTAGAAAAAGCCATTATTTCACGCGTGATACCAAACCAGGTAAAAATCCAAATTATTGAGAGGAAACCAAGATTTCAGTTGGAATATGGTGGCTCTTATGTGTATATGAATAGTCAAGGATATATCTTGGAATTATCCAAAGAGAAGAAAGAATTACCAATTTTAATTGGCTGGAAAACACCAAATGAGGAGATTGTAGCGGGCAAGCGTTTCTGCCAAGAAGACCTCGTGCGACTTGGTGATGTATTAAAGATTGTAAAGGCGGCAGAAACCTATCAGATTTATGATAAAATTACCAAAATTGATATGGAAGACCATAATAATTATCGACTCATTATGGAAGGAGAAAAGAAAACAGTCCATTTAGGAACAGCAACCAAATTAGATACCAAAATGCCAAATATTCAAATGCTTTTGGAAAAAGAAGCAGGTGTGGCAGGGGACTATTTCCTAAATGTGGACTTAAATAAACGAGATCCATATTTCCGTGAGAAAGTATAGAAAGCGAAAGGAAGCGAAAGCATACATGAAGATGAACAAAAAACAAGTTGCCATTACGCTTGGCATTATGTGTTTTATCTTGACCGTTGGAATTGCCATCCAAATCCGAACCATTACTGACACCAATTCTACAGCCAAGCAGACACTAGCTGAAAATGGTTTGCGAGATGAGGTACTTCGTTGGAAAGAAAAATATGACCATCTTTACCGTGAATTAGAAGTTGCAGAAAAAGAACTAGAGAAAGTTCGTCAACAAGCAACTCAAGAAGATACAGTGGCAAGTACCCAAGAAGAGGAAATTAAAAGAAACAATATGTTGTTAGGATTAACCGATGTAACAGGACCTGGCATTGTCATTAGTGTAAAAGACAAGCAAGGGGTAACCAGTGAAATGTTAGATCCAACGGATAGTATTGTTTTCTATCTCGTTCATGATACCGATTTACGTATGATTGTCAATGAACTCAAAAATGCGGGAGCAGAGGCTATTTCTATTAACAATCAAAGGATTGTGCTAACTTCCTCGATTACTTGTGAAGGAAATATTGTCCGTATCAATGGAGAAAAAATTGGTTCTCCTTTCACGATTAAAGCAATTGGCTCCCCAGAGCGTTTGTATGGAGCCCTTACCAGACCAGAGGGAATTATTGATGTATTTAATCGTAAAGTAGATACCAAAGTAGACAAAGTAAATGAAGTAGAGATTTCAAAATATAATGGTGTTATTGCAGCAAAAGTAATGACGAAAGCAACGGAATAAGAAGAGGTGAAGAAAGCGTGAAAAATGGAAAAACAACGATGGCAATTACCCTGTTTTTTGTTTGTATCTTACTAATGGCAGTTATGTTTATGCAGTTCAAAACAGTCGATGAAACCGATATTACAGCCATTGAAAGCATGCGAGAAACGGAGTTAAGAGAAGCCATTGCAACCTGGAAAACGAAACATGAAGAATTAGAAATGAGAATGACAGAAGTACATACCAAAATAGAAGAATATACCGAGTCCATTGAAACCGATAAGGAAGCGTCTGGTGTTATTGAAAAAGAATTAGAAGCCTCCAATCTTGTCATTGGAAAGATTGATGTAGAAGGAGAAGGAGTAGTCATTACTTTAGCAGAAGGCGAGGAAGACATTACGAGTTACACCTTGCTTGAATTGGTAGACGAACTCCGCTATGCAGGAGCAGAAGCCATTTCCATTAACGATATACGCCTAACCAATATGGCAGATATTACTGAGATTGCAAATGGTACGTTCTATATCAATGGGCAAAGAACCAGTAGCCCATTTGTGGTCAAAGCCATTGGAAACCAAACGTATTTAACCAGTTCCTTGACGGTTAAAAACTCTGGTTTTGTGGACCAATACAGTGACAGGCTTCGCATTTCTCTGGAAAAACAAAAACGCGTCAAAATCTTGAAATCCAATCAAGAAATGACAGTAAAATATCTAAAGGAGGCAGGAAATAAATGATTATCATGATTGCAATCTTCATTGGAAGTATCCTTGGAATTATTATTGGATTAAATTCACCGATTATTCCATATACTTATTCAGGCTATCTAGCCATTGCCATTATTGCAGCACTTGACTCTGTATTTGGAGGAATTACTGCAACATTAAAAAAGAATTTCAACTTAAAAGTATTTATTTCAGGCTTTTTAGGCAATGCGATTTTATCGGTTCTATTAACCTACTTGGGACAACGTCTAAATGTGGACATTTACTTAGCTGCCATCGTCGTTTTTGTAGGAAGAATGTTCAATAATTTAGCTATCATTCGTCGTTACTTGATTGAAAAATTTTCGGCAAAAGATGTGATGAATTCTGCGCAAAAGTGGAAGAAAAAAGTAGAAAATAAATCACAAAAAAATGCGTAAAAACCTAGGAAAAAACATTATTACAAAAGCGTTACAGATTTATTACAAAAATATAACAAATTCTATTGACTTTTTTGTTAAAATATAATATTCTAATCAAGAAATAATGCATTAAAAATTGGAGGAGTTAACTTTGGCTATCGGAGATATTATAGTGGGTATTGACATCGGATCTTCTAAAGTCAGTCTAGTCATGGGTGAAGTCAATAATTTCAATCAGATTGAAGTTATTTGTAGCACAAGTGAAAAGTGCAAAGGCATCAAAAAAAGCATCATAATCGACGAAGACGAAATCGCTTTAGCAATATCGAAAGTCATCCAGAATGCAGAAGAAGAAGCGAATTTGAAAATCAATTCGGCATATGTTACGATACCAGGAAAGTATGTAACGATTGTTCAAAATAGTATCACAAAAGATGTAAAAGATAAATATGCTGGAATTTCAACCAAAGATGTGGCATCCAGTATCATACAAGTCAAAGATATCGATGTACCAGAAGGTAAAAATATTATTGATATTGTAGCCGATCAATTCATCCTAGAAGATGGAAAGATTGTAGCAGACCCTGTTGGAAACTTAAGTTCAAGTTTCATGCTAAAAGCACAAGTTATCCTAGCAGAAAAAGAGTATATGAGGCAAGTTTCAAACATTTTCAAAAAAGTTGGAATTGATATTGATGGATTAGTTCCCGTTACCCTAGCAGAACGCAACCTTGTACTCGATACGAATGAATTATCCGATAATGTCATGTTATTAGATGTAGGAGCAGGCAATACCGATATTGGTGTGTTTGAAGGCTCATCTTTTGTTTATACCAATACCATTCCACTTGGTGGAGATAGTATTACCAGTGATATCGCACTCGTACTCAATATTGGAGATGATGAAGCGGACCGTTTGAAAAAACAATATGGACTAGCCATGAAATCCTTTATTGATAACGATAACGAGATTTTATTAAATTCTTATTCTGGTGAATCAAAAGGGAAAGTCATTAAGAGTTCAGAATTGATCGAAATCATCGAAGCAAGAATTGAAGAAATTTTCTCACTTGTCAATCGTGATGTTACCACACAAGGTATTAAACAAAGAATTAACAATGTTGTTATCACAGGACAAGGAATTGCAAATATTAACAAAAGTGATGTGGCTGGAAAAATCATTCTCAATATTCCTGTGAAGATGTCAACGGGGCGCTTACTCAATACGGTAAAGCCAGCGTATCGAACTGCATATGCTCTCGTTCGATATATCGCAGCAAGACCTTTTGCTAAAACTGTATCAAGTAGCATCGATACGAATTCTGAAGAAAACTTTTGGAAATCCTTAATCGAAAGAGTAAAAGAGTTTTTCTATTCTTAAAATAAAGTAAACAAAAGGAAAAATATAAAAAGCAAAAGAAGAATAAGAAGAAAAATAAGGTGGATACAGATCTAAAAAGGAGGAAAAACAAAAATGTTAATGGAGAATAACTACAATACAAATAATTATAATGGGACAGATGATGTAGGAATGTCCCCGGACGGAACAGCAACGATCAAAGTAATTGGTGTTGGAGGAGGCGGAAACAACGCAGTAGACCGCATGGTAGACTCTGGAATTCGAGGAGTAGACTTTATTACTGTCAACACAGACCGTCAACAATTATTAAAATCAAAAGCACCAACCAAGATTCAAATTGGAGAAAAGATTACAAGAGGATTAGGCGCAGGTGCAAACCCAGACATCGGAGCTCAATCTGCCGAAGAAAGCAAATCTGAAATTGCAGAAGCACTAAGAGGTGCAGACATGGTATTCGTTACCGCAGGAATGGGTGGCGGAACAGGAACAGGAGCTGCTCCAATCGTAGCAGCATGTGCAAAAGAAATGGGAATTTTAACAATTGGTGTAGTTACAAAACCATTTACATTTGAAGGTAAGAAGAGATTATCTCAAGCTGAAAGAGGAATTGAAAGCCTAAAAGGAAAAGTAGATACTCTTGTTGTGATTCCAAACGATAAGTTGCTTCAAATTATTGACCGTAAAACTTCCATTGTAGAAGCATTCAAAATGGCAGATGATGTATTAAGACAAGGTGTACAAGGTATTTCAGACTTGATCGCGGTGCCTGGACTTGTAAACTTAGACTTTGCAGATGTTAAGACCATTATGCTAAATACTGGTATTGCTCATATGGGTATTGGTAGAGCGTGTGGAGAAAATCGTGCAGAAGATGCAGCAAAACAAGCTGTACAAAATCCACTACTTGAAAGTTCAATCGAAGGAGCAAGAGGAGTTATTATTAATATTACTGGTGGAGCAAACCTTGGCCTACACGAAGTTAATACAGCAGCTGAGTTAATTCAAAGAAGCGTTGACCCAGAAGCAAATATTATCTTTGGTGCTGTAATTGATGAAACACTAGAAGAGGATTTAGTGATTACGGTTATTGCAACTGGTTTCGAAAAAGGTGGACAAGTAGCTGGAAGCACACCAGTTGGAGAAATTGTAAATAAAGCATGGGAAAAGAAAATTAACTCTATTCCAACATCGGTTGAAAATACCAATTCAGGAGATTTAGACATTCCATCTTTCTTACGCAAAAATAAAGGAATGAACAAATAGAAAGTAAAATAAAAGAAGAAGAAAAAAGAAATAATCGAAATTAGTAGATTATTTCTTTTTTTCGTGTCCGAAATATGACAAGTTTTGAAAGCAAACTGGACTACAATAACAAAGAAGCGAAACGAAAGAAATGAGGAAACTGAACATGACGACCATTTATCTAGATGTTGTTTTTGCAGAAAATGTATGGATGAATGCCATCATCCTGTTTGCCACCAGTTTATGTTTGAAGAAAAAAGTCCGTAAAAGAAACGTATTAACATCTGCTGTGTTGGGTGCTAGTTATACTGTTTTGACATGCCTTTTTTCAATCGCTGGCATTGGAGGAATGATTGGCAAAATCGGGATATCCATGGGAATGGTAGAAATGGCCTTTCGCCCAAAGAAGCTGAAAGAACTTATGAGTAACCTCATCTGGTTTTATCTCGTATCCATTCTATTTGGTGGTTGTGCTCTGCTGATTAGTCTGGCATTTTCCGAAGCACAAATGAAACAAGGCGTCTGGCACATGAAAGCAAGTCATCCAATTATTCTAGGTTCTGCACTACCTGCCTATCTTTTGTGGAAAATCGGAGTAAAAATGTTGCAAAAGAAGGAAAAGCAAAAGAAATATGAAATGGAATTATGGTATCAAGGAAAATGCCAAAAATGCAAGGCTTTTCTGGATACAGGAAATGGACTAAAAGACCCAATGACCAAAGAACCAGTCATTATCTTAGAAGAACAATGCTTTTGTTCCCTATTTGCTATGCCAGAGCGCAGCCTTTGGGGGACGATGCTTGCAACTAGCCAACTACAGACACAAATAAGAATGATACCATTTCAGGCAGTAGGAAAAAAAGAAGGAATGTTATTTGCTATGCAAGCAGAAAAATTGTATTTACCAGAATTTGAATTGCAGAAGCAACCGATATTGGTTGCTATGCAAGAAGGAGTTTTTAGTAAAAGGGGAGAATACCAAGCCTTAATAGGACCAGCGGTATTAGAAAGGAGTCGAAAAAAAGATGGATTTATTACAAATTCTAAAAGAGCAAGTTGAAACGATTTATACCAAGTATTTTAATGAACAGGAAGAAGTAGAAACACTGCCGATTTACTACATTGCAGGAAGCCAAACATTGCCACCTCCGCTTTTGCCAGAAGAGGAGGAAGAATTGATTGCTAAATTATCTGAAGAAGATAATCTGCAGACACGTCAAACTTTAGTAGAGCGCAATCTTCGTTTAGTGGTATATATTGCAAAAAAATTTGAGAACACAGGAATTGGGATTGAAGATTTAATTTCGATTGGAACAATTGGACTCATGAAAGCAATTAACACATTTAATTCAGATAAAAAGATAAAACTGGCTACCTATGCTTCACGTTGTATTGAAAATGAAATTTTAATGTATTTAA